>DASVDQ010000060.1 GCA_036381035.1 Trueperaceae bacterium
GGGCTACTGCCTGCTCCACGGCTCGCCGACGACCAGCCACTCGTGCAGGGCGGCGTAGGCGCGCTGCTGCGTGGCCGAGAACTGCTCCTGGGGGAGCAGCGGATAGAAGAGGATAGTGCGGCCCAGCGAGATGAGCGGTGAAGATTGCAGCGTCGCGCTCACGCCGCCGGGCAGGTTGCGGGGCGGGTAGAAGATCTCCGCCGGGTTGGCAGGGTTCCGCTGCAGCGGCAGCGAGGTGACGAGCGCCAAGGCGAGGGCTATGCCCAGCACCCCGCCGCCGACGCCGCCGAGGAGCTGGTACGGCCAGTCCGGCCCGCGGCCCGGGTCGTAGAGGCGCCGCCCTATGAGCCCGAGGACGAGGCCGCCCAACGCCGCCGCGGCCACGGCCGCCCAGGGGTTCGACTGGCCGATGCGCAGCAGCGGCCCGACCGCCAGGGCGGCGCCCAGGCCCACGAACAGCCCGATGAGCTTCCTGTGGGCCCCGGCGGCCGCGAAGACGGCGACTACGACGACGAGTAGGGCATCGACCCAGGTGATCACGCCCGGATAGCGTAACCGGCGTCTCTGACGGCCCTTATGACCTTCTCCATAGCGGCGTCCACCTCGTCGTCGGTGAGCGCCCGGGAGCCGTGCCTGAAGCGGAAGCGGAGCGCGACGCTGCGCATGCCCTCGGGGAGCTGCGCCCCGGCGTAGACGTCGAACGGCGCGAGGGACTCGAGCAGCGGGCCGGCCGCGGCGGCGCACAGGTCGCGCAGCGCCGCGTAGGTCACGTCGCGCGGGGCGATGACCGCGAGGTCGCGCTCGGCGTGGGGCTGGCGGCTGAACTCGCCGAACCGCACGCGGCGCTCGGCCAGCGGCAGGGCCAGGTCGGCGACGAACGTGGCGGGCAGCTCGTAGGCGGCCTCGACCTCGGGGTGCAGCCGACCGGCGAAGCCGACGGCCTCGCCCTCCCAGACCACCTCGGCGGAGACGCCGGGGTGCAGCTGAGCGTGGGTCGCGGGACGCAGCTCGATGTCAGCGCCGGCGAGCGCCGCCAGCGCCTCGAGCCGGCCCTTGAACGCGTAGAAGTCGCCCGGCACGTCCTCCCGCCAGCCGCCTTCCAGGGCCGGTCCGCGCTGCAGCAGGCAGAGGCGCTCGACCTCGCGCTCGCCGAAGACCCGGCCCACCTCGAAGAGGGCCAGCGCGGGCTCGGCGCGGTTCGTCGCGGCGGCGCCGAGCAGTCCCGGCAGCAGCGAGGTGCGCAGCACGGCGCGGTCGAGGCCCTGGGGGTTCTCGATGCGCACCGCGGCCCGGGGCGAGCGCGAGCGCTCCAGCTCGGCCTCGCCGGTGAAGACGTAGGTGATCGCCTCCTGGAAGCCCAGCGCCGCCAGGCGCTCCTTGAGCTTGCGGTGCGTGGGGTCGGTGGCCGGCGGCACGAAGCGCATGGCCGGCACCGTGGAGCCGATGTGCTCGTAGCCGTGCAGGCGCGCGACCTCCTCGACGAGGTCCTCCTCCAGCCCGATGTCGTAGCGCCAGCTCGGGGGCGTGACGCGCCACTCGCCCGGTCCCTGGTCCCCCACCTCGCAGCCGAGCCGTACGAGGTACTCGCGCTGCCGGTCCGCGGGCACGTCGAAGCCCACGATCCGGCGCACGCTCGCGGGCCTGAAGCTCACGGCCGGCCTCACCGTGTCTCCCCCGGTGACGCTCAGGCCGGCGTGCGCCACGCCGCCCGCGACGTCGGCGATGAGCCGCGACGCGCGGGCCGAGGCGAGGGGCTGGAGGTTCGGGTCGACGCCGCGCTCGAACCGCGTGCGCGCGTCGGTGACGAGCTTGTGGCGCTTGGCGCTGCGCCGCACCGTGACGGGGTCGAAGAGCGCGACCTCGAGTGCCACCGACGTGGTGTCGGCGGCGACGCTGTCGTGGCGGCCGCCCATCACGCCGGCCAGGCCTATCGCCTGGCTCCCGCCGTCGGCGGTCGGGGTCGCGATCACGAGGTCCTCGGCGGCGAGCTCGACCGCCTCCTCGTTGAGGAGCTCGAGGCGCTCGCCCAGTCGCGCCCTCCTCACCTGGATCACGCCGCCCCGCAGCGCGCGCAGGTCGTAGGCGTGGGACGGCTGGCCGAGCTCGAACGTCACGTAGTTCGTGACGTCGACGACGTTGTTGCGCGGCCGCAGTCCCAGCGCCGCCAGGCGCCGCTGCAGCCACAGCGGGCTGGGGCCCACCCTCACGCCGTCGATGCGCCGCAGCGTGAAGCGCGGGCAGCCGGCCTCGTCCCGCACGTCGACGCTGAGGCCGTCGTCGAGGCCGGGGTCGCCGGGGTCGAGGCCCTCGGCCGGGTGCCTCACGCGCCAGCCGAGCTTCGCGCCGAGGTCGCGGGCCACGCCGAGGAGGGAGAAGGCGTCGGCGCGGTTGGGGGTCAGCTCCAGCTCGATCACCGTCTCGTCCGGCCAGAGCTCGGCCAGCGGGGCGCCCACCCGCGCGTCGGGGCCGAACGTCACGATGCCCGCGGCGTGGTCGTAGATCCCGAGCTCCCTGGCGCTGGCGAGCATGCCGTCGCTCTCGACGCCCTGGATGGTCCTCGTGCCGACCTCGCCCTCCACGCCGGGCAGGCGCGCGCCCGGTCGCACCAGGGCACCGTGCTGGCCCACGGCGACGTTCGGCGCGCCGCACACGACCTGCACGGCGGTGCCGCCGTAGGCGGCGACGACCCTCTTCAGGCCCTTGGTGCCGGCGATCGGCTCGACCTCCTCGACGCGCGCCACCACCACGCCCTCGGGCGCCGGCGGCAGGCTGTGGACGGTCTCGACGGCGAGGCCGAGTCCCGAGAGCAGGTCGGCGAGGCGGCCGACCTCGGGCAGCTCCTCGTCGAAGAACTCCTGCAGCCAGGAGACGGGGACCCTCACGGACGGCCTCCTGCCGCCGGCGCGAGGTGCGCGTGCGGCGCCGCCAGGCCCCTCACAGGCGCCCCCTGAACTGGCGCAGGACGCGCATGTCGCTCTGGTAGAAGTACCTGATGTCGGGGACGCCGTACGGCACCATCGCCAGGCGCTCGATGCCGAAGCCGAAGGCGAAGCCGGTCACGCCCTCGTAGCCCACGGACGCGAACACCTTGGGGTGGACCATGCCGCAGCCGCCGAGCTCGAGCCACTCCTCCTGCCCCGTGCGCGGGTTCGTCCACCAGATCGCGAACTCGGCGCCCGGCTCGACGAACGGGAAGTAGGTCGGCAGCAGCCGCGTCCTCGTCCCCTCGCCGATGAGCGCCCGCGCCATCTCGTCGATCGCGCCGCGCAGGTCGGCCATCGTCACGCCCTCGCCCACGACCAGGGCCTCGAGCTGATTGAACTGCGCCTCGTGGGTAGCGTCCACGGCCTCGTTCCTGAACACCTTGCCGGGCACCACGACCTTGAAGGGCGGCTCGTGCGCCTCCATGTACCTGACCTGCATCGGGCTCGTGTGGGTGCGCAGCAGCCGGCCGTCCGTCGTCCAGAACGTGTCCTGCGTGTCGCGGGCGGGGTGCTCGGGCGGGAAGTTGAGGGCCTTGAAGTTGTAGTGGTCGGTCTCGAGCTCCGGGCCGGTGACGACCTCGTAGCCGAGCGAGGTGAACACGTCGAGGAGACGGTTCGTGACGAGCGTCAGCAGGTGCAGGCCGCCGCCGCTGGGGCGGGTGCCGGGGAGCGTGACGTCCACGCTCTCGCCCGCGAGCTGCCTGGCCACGGCCTCGCGCTCCAGCTCCTCGCGGCGCCGCTCGAAGGCCTCCTCCAGGGCCTGCTTCTCGGCGTTGATGGCCTGGCCGGCGGCGCGTCGCTCCTCCGGCGGCAGGGCGCCGAGGCCCTTGAGGCGGGCCGTGATGACGCCCTTCCTGCCCAGCAGGCGCACCCTGTGGGCCTGCAGGGTCTCCAGGTCGGGCGCGGCGGCGATGAGCTCCAGCTCGCGCGCCAGGTCCGTGTTGCCTTCTCGTCCGTCGTCCACCTGCTCACTCTCCAAAGAGAACACCACCGCCCTCGTGGGGCAGTGGTGTCCGTGGCGCGCAGCCTCGGGGCTGGCGCCTAGGCGATAAACGAGGTCGAAGCCGGATGGCTTCTCATGGGCGCGAGTCTATGTCCGGCCCGCGAAACGTGTCAACGAAGCGGCGCGGGCGACGTGCGACCGGGTCAGCGGGGGCGCCAGCCGCGCCGCGCCGCTCCCCCGCCTCGCCGCGTCCGTAGTCGTGGGGCGCGGATGGTCTGCCGCCGACACGCGGCGCCGGTCCGGGCGGATGCATCCTGGCGGCAACGCCCGGACGGGCGGGGAGGGATTCGCCATGACGACAGGCACCCGTAGAGCCGCCCTGACGGTCGCGGCGCTAGCCGCGGCACTGACCTTCGCCGTTGGTCAGGAGGCCGACCCGCTGCGGGGCGCGACGGTCGCGGCGCTGGGCACATTCACGCCCGGCGCGGCGCCCGAGCGGTCTCTGCAGCTCTTGCGCATCACCTTGGAGCCGGGCACTACCATCCCTGAGCATCGTCATCCCGGCGCGGTCGTCGTCGAGGTCGAGGAGGGCGTCTTCGGGACGACCTTCGCGGAGGGCGAGGGCACGATCCAGCGCTCCGAGGGCGAGGTCGAGTCGGTGGCCGCGGGCGAGTCCGCCACGCTCCAGGCCGGCGACTCCCTCGCCTACGAGGGCGCCCTGCACACGATGGCCAACGAGGGCGACGAGACCCTGATCCTGGTCGTGGCGGCGCTCCTCGACCCGAACCAACCCGGCTTCATGTTCGAGGGCATGGACATGGACGGCGAGGACGACGGCCAAGACGGCGACGGCCAGGACGGCGAGAGCGGCTAGAGGGCGCCCAGTCTCCCGAGGGCGCCTTGGGCCGGCGCGGGACCCCTGAGAGGCGCCGCGAGCCCACCGCCGCCGGGGGCGGCCGGCCATAGCCGGCGCGGGCCGCGTCGTTCAGGAGCGTCCGGTCTGTCGCCGGCTCACTCGATCCCGTGCGGCTCCCGCTCGGGCAGCGAGAACAGGTCCACGAGCCACGCCTCGCCGGTGAAGAAGGTGTCGTAGGAGAGCGTCGAGACGGCGTTGTCGCCGCCCCAGGCGTCGGCCTCCTCCTCGGTGGCGAAGGGGCCGACGAGGCGGGGTCCGCCCGCGTAGTCCTCCGGCGCCAGCGGCGTGAGGACCTCGAGGCGCGTGCCGTTCGCGTCGCTGACCTCCCTGGCGACGGCGTGGCGCCGCCGCCACTCGGGACGCGCCGCGAGCTCGACGAGCTTGTCCTTCAGGCGCGCCAGGCCGGCACGGTCGGGGGCGGGCTCTAGGAGCAGCCCGACCGGCTCGTCGCCCGTCCGGTAGAGGGTGGACGCGGGGAACATGACGAGGAGGACGCTCTCGACGATAGGCGCCAGGTCGCGCGTGGCGCGCACGACCTCGCGCGCGTCCTTGCCGGGCAGGGGCTCGGGGAGCAGGTCGTCCACCCGCGCAGGGTAGCCCGGCGCGCGGACCGTGTTCTGTCCGCATGTCCCGCGTCCGGTCCACCCGCGCGGAGAAGGCCGGAACACGCCGGACGCGGCGACGCCCCACAGCCCGTCCGGTCCACCCGCGCGGAGAAGGCCGTGGGGGGCCGGGAACGTGTCGGACCGGGCGCGGCGCGCGCCTCCCGGGCGCCGCCCGTCGCCCCGTTCCCCCGTCGCGCCGCGTTTGCAGTGGCGCGAGGCGAGGGGCTAAGATGCGGGGTGCACAACGTCCCGAAACGGTGCGGGTGGGTTCGGGAAACCCACCCTTTTCCGTGCGGGATGGCGGAGGGTGAGGCGTGGACCTGAAGCAGGCAGCCACCGAGGTGCTCACGCCCCTCGGCTACGAGGTGCTGGAACTCACCGTCAGCAGCTCGGGCCGCTCGCGCAAGGTGCTGCTTCGCATCGACAGGCTCGACGAGGCCGTCGTCACGGTCGACGACGTCCAGAGGGCCTCGGAGGTGTTCGGCCTCGAGCTCGACAGGCTCGACCCCTTCGAGGGTCCCTACCGGCTCGAGGTCGAGTCACCGGGCGCGCAGCGGCCGCTGGTCACGGCGCGCCACTTCGAGCGCTTCCACGACCTCCTCGTGAAGTTCCGCGCCGGCGGCGAGAGCCTCACCGGCCGGGTCCTGCGGGTGGAGGACGGCGCCGTCACCTTCTCCGTGAACGGCGAGGAGCGCACGTTCCCCGTCGCAGACATCGAGCAGGCCCGTCTGGCCGAGTGGCCGGACAAGCCCCGCTAGGGCCGGCTCGTCCACCGAGGCCCGCCCGCGCCGCATGACGAGGCGGCGGGGGCGGGCGAAGCGCGGGGCGACAACCGAATAGTGAGGTGTAGGCAGTGAACAAGGAGTTCGTCGACGCTCTGAACATGCTGGCGGCGGAGCGCAACCTCAGCAAGGAGCAGCTGCTCCATGACCTGGAGGACGCGCTCGCCCAGGCGTTCGAGCGCAACATCATGCCGGGCAAGCAGATCGAGGTCGACCTCGACCCCGACACCGGCGAGATGGAGATCGTGGTCATACGCAAGGTCGTGGAGACCGTCGAGGACCCCGACACGCAGGTGTCGCTCCAGGAGGCCCTCGAGCTCGACGACGAGGTCGAGGTCGGCATGGAGATGGAGTTCCCCGTCGACCCCGACAGGTTCACGCGCATCGCCGTGCAGACGACGAAGCAGGTGATCACGCAGAAGATCCGCGAGGCCGAGAGGGCCATCGTCTACGAGGAGTACAAGGACCGCGCCGGCGACATCATGACCGGCGTCGTGTCGCGCACCGACGCGAAGAAGAACGTCTTCGTCGACCTCGGGCGCGGCGAGGCGATCATGCCGCTGAAGGAGCAGATCCACGGCGAACGCTACATGGTCGGCATGCGCCTGAAGGTGTACGTGCAGAAGGTCGAGCTCTCGCCGCGCGGTCCCTCGATCCTGGTCTCGCGCGCCGCCCCGGAGCTGCTCGAGTACCTGATGCGGCAGGAGATCCCCGAGGTCGCCGACGGCACCGTGGAGATCAAGGCCATCGCCCGCGAGGCCGGGCAGCGCTCGAAGGTCGCCGTGACCTCGAACAACCCCAACGTCGACCCCATCGGCGCCTGCATCGGCCACCGCGGCAGCCGCATCCAGGCGGTGACCGCCGAGCTGCAGCGCGAGCGCGTCGACATCATCCAGTGGGACCCCAGCCCGCGCGAGTTCATCAGGAACGCGCTCTCCCCCGCCAAGGTCGGCAACATCGAGCTGGACACCGAGGCCAAGCGTGCGCGCGTGACGGTGGGCCCCGACCAGCTGTCGCTGGCGATCGGCAAGAGCGGCCAGAACGTGCGCCTCGCGGCCAAGCTCACGGGCTTCAGCATCGACCTGCAGCCGTCCGAGTCGGTCTCCGACCTCGACGCCGCCATGCAGGCCGCCGCGTCCCGCCTGGCCGACCAGGGCCAGGTCGAGCGCACGCACAGCGCCTTCGACGCGCTGTTCGGCGGCGGGCCCAAGCCCGGTGACGAGGCGGGGGCCGAGGGCGCCGCCGGCGACGCCGCCGCGGACGCCGAACGGGGCGCCGAGGCCGAGCCCGCCGAGAGCGGCGAGGAGGATGTCGCCGAGGGCGCCGCGCCCGAGGCCGAGCTCGAAGAGGAGGCGGCCTCCTGAGCATGGTGGCGACGCAGAACGAGAACTTCAGGCGCCGGCGGCACGTCCCCATGAGGCGCTGCGTCGTGTGCCGCGAGTCGAAGCCGCAGGCCGAGATGCTGCGGCTCTACAGGGACGAGTCGGGCGCGTACCACTACGACGCCCGTCGCCGCATGGGCGGGCGCGGCACGTGGGTCTGCCGCGTGTGCGCCGCCGACGCGGTGCAGGAGGACGACGCGAAGAGGCTGAGCCGGGCCTTCAAGGCCCAGGCGGCACAGGTGCTGGGTCTGCTGAGGGAGGCCGCCAGGTCCCCGGAGGGGTCGGCCACGGGCCGGCCGGCAGCCGTCACCGCGCGCCGGGACGGAGGCACGGATGTCTGAGAAGGTGAGGATCTACCAGCTAGCCAAGGAGCTCGGCATCGACAACGCCGAGCTGCTCGCACGGCTCGACGACCTGGGCGTCGAGTACAAGTCCGTGTCGAGCACGCTCGAGGCCGAGGTCGCCGACATGGTCAAGGGCCTCATCGCCGAGGCCGCGCCCGCGGTTGGCGGGTCAGCCCAGGCCGAGGAGGCCCCGGCCGCGGGCGGCAAGGCGGCGCGTCCCGCCGCCACGGCGGTGGCCGAGAAGGCCCCCGCCACCGCCGAGAAGGCCCAGGCCGCGGACGCGAAGGGCGCGGCGCGGGCCGAGAAGGGCGAGGCCGAGGCCGCCAGGCCCACGGCGGGGGCCGAGGAGGCGCCGCGGCGCGCGCCCGTCGTCACCGTGATGGGCCACGTCGACCACGGCAAGACCTCGCTCCTCGACCGCATCAGGCAGACGCACGTGGCCGAGCGCGAGGCCGGCGGCATCACCCAGCACATCGGCGCCTACCAGGCGCAGACGAAGCACGGCACCGTCACCTTCCTCGACACGCCCGGCCACGAGGCCTTCACGACGATCAGGCAGCGCGGCGCGAACGCCACCGACATCGCGGTCATCGTCGTCGCCGCCGACGACAGCGTGATGCCGCAGACCCGCGAGGCCATCGCCCACGCCAAGGCGGCGGACGTGCCGATCGTCGTGGCGATCAACAAGGTCGACCTGCCGCAGGCGAACCCCGACAAGGTCAAGCAGGACCTGATGCAGGTCGGCCTCGTGCCGGAGGACTACGGCGGCGACACGATCACGGTGGAGCTCTCCGCGAAGACCGGCCAGGGCGTCGACGACCTCCTCGAGATGCTCTCGCTCGTGGCCGAGGTCGAGGACCTGCGCGCCGACCCCGAGGCCCCGGTCAAGGGCGTCGTCATCGAGTCGATACTCGACAAGCGCGCCGGCGTCCTCGCCACCGTCCTCGTGCAGGAGGGCACGCTGCGCGTGGCCGACTACATCGTCTGCGGGGAGGTGTGGGCGAAGGTCAGGCGGCTCACCGACCACACCGGCGCGAACATCGACGCCGCCGGGCCCTCCACGCCGGTCCAGGTGCTGGGCTTCTCCGAGCAGCCGGTGGCCGGCACGCTGGTCGAGGGCGTGGCCAGCGAGGTCGAGGCCAAGCGCATCACCGCCGAGCGGCGCGAGGAGCGCGAGGAGCGCAGCCGGCAGGAGATCGGCAAGAAGGGCGTGACCCTCGCCGACCTGTTCGGGAAGCCGAGGAAGAAGACGATCCACCTGCTGTTGCGCGCCGACACGCAGGGCTCGCTGGAGGCGATCAAGGGCGTGCTCCAGCGCGAGTCGGAGGCGACCGAAGAGGTCGACATCGACATCATGCTCGCCGAGGTCGGCGCCCCCACCGAGTCCGACCTGCTGCTGGCGGGCACGGCCGGCGCCTCCGTGCTGTCCTTCGGCGTGAACCCGCCGGGCAGCGTCGTGAAGGCGGCGGAGCGCCGCGGCATCCCGCTGAAGAGCTACCGGATCATCTACGACCTCATCGAGGACGTGCAGAAGATGATCCGCGGGCAGATCGAGCCCGAGTACGAGGAGCGCACGCTCGGCCGCGCCGAGGTGCGCGCCGTGATCCACGTGCCGCGCGCCGGCAACATCGCCGGCTCGTACGTGCTCGACGGCGTCGTGAGGCGCGGCGCCAAGGCGCGCGTGCACCGCGGCGGCAAGGAGGTCTACAAGGGCTCGATCGCCGGGCTCAGGCGCTTCAAGGACGACGTCAGGGAGGTCGGCACCGGCTTCGAGTGCGGTATCAGCCTCCAGAACTACGACAACATCCAGGAGGGCGACATCATCGAGGTCTACGAGCTCGTCGAGGTGCCGGTCGCATGAACCGCGCCGCCACCGGCATCGTGATCCTGGCGGCGCTGATCGCGTCCGTCCTCTACCTGTGGCAGCCGTGGGCGCCCGGCGGATCGGCACTCAAGCTGGGCCTCGACCTGCAGGGCGGCCTGCGCGTGACCCTGCAGACCGAGCAGCCGGACCCGCTGCGCGAGGACCTCAACGCCGCGCGCGACATCATCGAGAACCGCGTCAACCAGTTCGGCGTCGCCGAGGCGCTGGTGCAGACGTCCGGCGACAGGAACATCGTCGTGGAGCTGCCCGGCCTCACCGCCGAGGACCAGCAGCGCGCTCTCGACCTCATCGGCCAGCAGGCCGTGCTCGAGTTCAGGCTGGTGAAGCCGGAGGCGAGCTCGCTGCCGAGCGAGGGCCTGACGCTCGATGACCTCGAGCCGACGGCCTTCACCGGCGAGATCATCGCCACCGCCACGGCCGCGTTCAGCTCCTCCCCCGGCATGCCAGGCGGACCGACCGTGAACTTCACGATCCGGCCCGAGTTCGCCAGCGACTTCGGACAGTTCACGGGCAGCAACCTGGGCCGGCGCATGGCGATCGTCCTCGACGACGCGATCATCACGGCGCCCACGCTCCAGGGCAGGATCTCGACGCAGGGCCAGATCACGGGCATCGGCACCCTCGACGAGGCCTCCGACATCGCGGTCGTCCTGCGCTCCGGGAGCCTGCCGGTCAGCCTGCAGGTGGCGGAGGTGCGCTCGATCGGCCCGACGCTCGGCCAGGACGCCATCAACGCCGGCACGACGGCCGCCGTGGTCGGCGGCGTCGCCGTCATCCTGTCCGTCGTCATCTACTACGGTCCGCTCTTCGGCGGCGTGCTCGCCTTCGGCGTGCTGCTCGCGATGCTGTTCATCTTCGGCGCGCTCGCCGGCCTGGGCGCCTCGCTGACCCTGCCGGGCATCGCCGGCCTCGTGCTGACGATCGGCGCCGCCGTCGACGGGAACGTCATCAGCTTCGAGCGCATCCGCGAGGAGCTGCGCGCCGGACGCGGCATCAGGCTCGCCATGAAGAAGGGCTTCAGCAGCTCGCTCTCGGCGATCATCGACGCCAACGTCACCACCCTCCTGGCCGCCGCGGCCCTGTACCAGTACACCAGCGGCCCGGTGCGCGGCTTCGCGACCACGCTGGCCATCGGCATCGTGGCGTCGGTGTTCGTGAACACCGTGGTCGTGCCGTTCATCCTCGACGTGCTCACCCTCAACAACCGCCGCACGTTCCTGTGGCATGGCTTCGACATCCGCGGGATCCGCCACGTGAGGCGGGGCGCGGTGCTCATGCCCATCACGGCCGCGCTCGCCCTGGCGTCCCTGGCCTGGGTGGCGGTCGAGGGTCTCCCCATGTCCACGGACTTCACCGGGGGCACGAACGTCCTGCTCGCCGTCCCCGAGGGCACCGCCACCGCCGACGTGCGCGCGGCGATAGGCGAGCTCGGCGTCGAGGGCCTCGACCCCGCCGCGGCCACGATCGTCGAGGCCACGGGGCCGGACGGCGGCAGCCAGATGATCGTCCGCACCGGCCTCACGTCCACCGAGCTCGGCGGCGAGGGCGACTTCGGCGCCCGGCTGGCCGACCAGGTGGGCGGTGAGCTGCTGTCGGCCGACTTCGTGGGTCCCGCGATCGGCGCCGACCTCAGGCGCGGCGCGGTGATGGCCGTGCTCGTCTCGCTGGCGCTGATCCTCGTCTACGTCGCCTGGCGGTTCTGGCCGAACTGGCAGGTGGCCGTCGCGGCCGTCGTCGCCACGGCGCACGACACGCTGCTCAGCCTCGGCGTCCTGGCGCTGTTCCAGATGGAGTTCAGCATCCCCGTCCTGGCGGCGCTGCTGTTCGTGGTCGGCTACTCGCTGAACGACTCGATCATCATCGCCGACCGCATCCGCGAGGACCTGAGGACCGAGCGCCAGCTCGGCTACGTGGAGGTCGTCGACCTGGCGATCAACCAGACGCTGACGCGCACGATCGCCACCGGCGGCACGACCCTGCTGCCCGTGATCGCGCTCCTGCTCTTCGGCGGCTCCGTGCTGCAGGGCTTCAGCGTGGTGCTGCTTGTCGGCATCGCGGTGGGGACGTTCTCGAGCATCTACGTGATGAGCCCGCTGGTCGTGTGGCTGCGCCAGACCGGCCGCGCCCGCGCCAGGGCCACGCGCAGGGCGCACGCCTAGCACGCCGGCGGTGGTGGGCCGGTCCTCGGCTCGCCCGCTGAACTGCCGGCGGGCGCCACCCGTTCGCGGTGGCGCCCGCCGGCTTCTCGGGGGAGCTACCCGGCGTCGGCCGCGAGGTCGACCCGGAACTGCCTCAGGAACGCGCCGCGCTGCGAGACGACGGCCCGCCACTCGCCGGGCACGGCCTCGACGTCGTCCGGCAGCGGCAGCTCGAGCGACCGTCCCACGTCCGCCGGCGTCACCCACAGCGACGCCGAGGCGACCTCGGCGTTGCCCGGGTCGAACCACTGCACGTCCAGCCAGGAGCCGGACTCCGGGCCGGCCAGGCGGGAGAGGACCAGCGTGAGGACGGGCCTCCCGTCGACGACGTCGAGGCTCGACGTCGCGTCGAGCTGCGTGTGCTCGGGGCGCGGCGGCACCTCGGGGATCGGCGGTATATAGAGCGGTCTACATGCCGCGAGCGCGGCCACCAGCACGAGCCCGGCGGCGAGCGCGAGCGGGGCGCGCATCAGCTCCCCTCCGACAGCAGCAGTGCCGCCGCCAGCGCTACCGGGGCCGTGTCGGCCCGGAGCACGCGCGGGCCCAGGCGTACCGCCAGCGCGCCGCGCTCGCGCAGGGCCATCACCTCGGCCTCCGTGAGTCCGCCCTCCGGCCCGGTCACGAGCGTGACGGCGGGGGCGGACAGCAGCTCGTCCAGGTGGTCGGCGAGGCCCGAGCCGGCCGCCGGGTCACCGACCACGGCCGCGCCGTCCAAGGGCAGGGACGCGAGCGGCACCGGCTCCTCGACGTCCGGCACCACCGACCTGCCGCACTGGCGCGCGGCCTCCTGAGCCACGCGCCGCAGGCGTCCCAGCTTCACGGCGGAGATCTCCCGCGCCTCGCAGTTCGTGCTCACGAACAGCCGCACGCGCGCCACGCCGAGCTCGGTCGCCGGCCGCACGACGTCGACGAGCTTGTCGCCCTTGAGGAGCGCCACGGCCAGCGTCACGGCCACGCGCGGCTCGGCCGTCGAGGCCCGGGGCTCTCCCAGGCTCAGGACCACGCGCTCGCGGTCCACCGCCGCGAGCGTGCCGCGGGCGAAGCGCCCGCGTCCGTCGAACGCCTCCACCTCGTCGCCCACGCGCAGGCGCAGCACGTCGCGCAGGTGGTGCGCCTCCGGGCCCCTCACCTCGACGCTCTCCCGCAGCTCGTCGACGAGCACGCGGTCGACCCGCTCCACGCGCGCGCCGGTCGTCGACCAGGCACGCTGCACGTCCTTCACCCGTCTGGCGCTCAACCCGCGCCCCTCCGCAGGGCGAGCAGCGACCACTCGCCGGCGCGGCGGCGCTCGGCGACGGCCAGGCCCTCGCGGGCGGCCGACGCGGCGACCTGGTCCTCGAGCCGCGCGAGGATGCCCGTCAGCAGGGCGGTGCCGCCGGGCAGCAGCCTGGCGGCGTAGGCGGGCATGAGCGCGACGTGCAGCTCGGCGTAGAGGTTCGCGACGACCACGTCGCAGCGGCCGGGGAGGCCGGCGGCCGGCTCGAACCGGCCGGAGTCCCCCAGGCCGTCGCTCGCTTCGGGGTTCGCGAAGGGACGCGGGCCGGAGGGCGCCGCCAGCGTGCCCACGGCGAACCGCGCCCGCGACCTGTTGCGCCGGGCGTTCTCCCTCGCCACGGACACGGCGTGGTGGTCGACGTCGACGCCGTACACGGCCTCGGCCCCCAGCGCGTCGGCGGCGATCGCGAGGATCCCCGAGCCGGTGCCGACGTCGATGACGGTCCGGCCCGCCAGGTCCAGCTCCGCGAGCGCCTCGAGCGCCATCCGGGTCGTCTCGTGGTGCCCGGTGCCGAAGGCCGAGCCGGGGTCGAGCCAGACCGCGGTCTCGCCCTCGCGCAGCTCCACCGACCTGTGGCTCGGCGCCACGACGAGCGGCCCCGCCCTCACCGGCTCCAGGGCCGCGCGGTACTCGGCGAGGTAGTCGACGTCGGGCACGTCCTCCCAGGTGCCCGCGATGCCGGTCTCGACCACGTCGGCGAAGTAGGCGACGACCGCGGCGCCTCCCTCCTCCTCGCGCAGGCCCACGCAGCCGAGCTCCCAGAGCCGCGCGGCCTCCGGCGACTCCCCCGTGACCCCCGGCACGCGGAACGCCTTCACTCCGTGGGCGGCGCGGTCCGTCCGCGGGCGTTGGCGCCGGCGGCGGACCTGGCCACCAGGGGGTCGGCCGTGACGATCCTGAAGCCGAGGCGCTCGCCCTCGCGCAGGTAGAACTCGATGTCGGCGGTGCGCGTCCGGCTCCCGAGGCTGCGGCGGCCGTACTCCCTCGTGGCCGCGAGGATCATCGTCTCGGCCAGGCAGGCGGGCACGTGGCCGTCGCCGAAGCGCAGGTCCAGCCCCGAGCGCATGCTCCCCGGCGGACGCACCACGCCGCCCGGCACGACCTCGACGCCCGGCACGTCGCGCACGCTGGGGTGGACGTCGGCGGGCCTCCCCAGGTCGTAGACCCAGGCGCCGGGCTTGACGTGCTGCGGGTAGATGACGGGCCCGGGGTCCGAGGTGGCCGTGAACACCAGGTCGGCGGTCGCCACCTCCTGTAGGTCGGTGGTGGGGACGAACTCGGTCTGCGGGAACTTCGCCCTCAGCGTGGCGGCGCTGCGCGCGAGCCTCTCGCGGTCGCGGCCGACGAGCACGACCCGGCCCACCTCGGGCGCGATCATCCGCGCCACGCCGAACGCGACGACGCCGTTGGCGCCCACGACCGCCGCGGTCGCCCGCTTGAGCCTCACGCCCTGCTGGGCGCAGCGCTTGAGCAGGGCGGGCACCGCGGCCCTGACCGTCGCGGCGGTGTAGGCGCCGCCGTTCGTTACGACGATCTCGGGCACCGCCTCCTGCACGGCGCGCCCCTTGTCGCCGATCGTCGACCAGAACGCGCCGAGGCCGACGACCTCGGCACCGAGCTCGTGGGCGAACCGCGCGCCCTGGATCGCCAGCCGCAGCGCGTCGTCGGGGTGGCTGCGGAACTGGTCTGGCAGGACCGGCATGCCGATGAGCAGGACGCGCAGGGGGCGCCCGTCGGCGGTGACCACGCCGTCGATGACGCCCGTGAGCTGCGGGCGCACCTGCAGGAACAGCCGCTTCACCAGCTCGACGGGCAGGATGCCGGGCTTCACGGTCCGCTCGAGGACGTGCCGGAACCAGCGCAGGCTCGCGGGCTGCCAGACGTCGTCGAGGCTGAGCGGGTGGATCATGAACGCGGCCAGCGCGGTGCCGTCCATGCCCCTCACCGGCGCCGTCTCGCCCAGGCGCGGCTCGGTGCCGTCGCGGATGCGCGAGAGGTGCGCCTTGTGCCGCCAGCCGACGCAGGCCGCCACGAGCGCGGCGGCGAACGCGACCTCCCAGGCGACGGAGCCGGCCCACGCCCCCGCGACGGACGCGACGCCGAGCCCCAGCACCCCCCACACGGTGGCGAGCGCCACGTAGCCGGTCCAGCCGAGCACTGCCGCCCACGCGACGACCGGCACCGCGAGCAGCCACAGCGGCGCGGCTCCCAGGGCGTACAGACCGGCCAGTCCACCGAGGACGACGGCGTTGCCCCGGCCCCGCGGCGCGACCGCGATGCCGGGCAGCGGCAGCGGGGCGAGGTGGCCCACGACGACGCCGAACAGCCCGGCCGCCGCGAGCGCCGCCACCAGCCCCCGCTCGGACGCGGCCACGGCCAGCAGGCCGCCCGGCTCGAGGCCGGGCGGCGAGGCCAGGGAGCCGACGAAGACGAGCAGTGCGAGAAGCCAGCCCGCCACGACGCCGGCGGCCAGTCCGAGCATGCCCTTGAGCACGTCGAGGCCGAACGCCGCCAGCGCGACGCCGCCGCCGACCAGGCGGGTGACGTTCTCGACGCCGAGCAGGTGGGGGTTGACCTCGCGCGGCGCCCAGCCCGACAGGCGCTCAACCAGGCGTGCCCCGAGGGGCAGCGACCCCACGAGGAACGCCGTCAGGAACGCGATCGCCGCGGCTAGGGCGACTTCCATGGACGGTAATTCTACGCCCCGACCCGGTGGTACCATGCCGGTCGTGGACAGCCGAACCCCTCCGCACAACCTCGAGGCCGAGATGAGCGTCCTCGGGTCGATACTCCTGGACAACGAGGTCTACGCCTCCCTGGAGGGGTCCCTCACCGAGAACCACTTCTACAAGGAGTCCCACCGCAAGATCTTCCGGGCGATGGAGCGGCTCCACCGCCGCGGCGAGCCCGTCGACCTCGTCACGCTCACGGAGGAGCTGCGCTCGGCCGGGGAGCTGGAGAGCGTCGGCAGCATCAACTACCTCATCGGCCTGGCCGACGGCGTGCCCACGGCGGCGTTCGCCGACAGCTACGCCCGCATCGTCATGGAGAAGGCCACGCTGCGCGAGCTCATCGCCGCCAGCGGCCGCATCATGCAGGCGGCCTACGACCAGGCCCTGCCCATCGAGGACGTGCTCGACGAGGCCGAGAAGGGCATCTTCGAGCTCACGACGAAGAAGCGCCGCGCCAGCTTCGAGAACATGCACTCGCTGGTGAGCGCCACGTTCCAGCAGATCAACGACAGGTTCGTGAACCCGACGCCGGTCTCCGGCCTGCCCACCGGCTTCCACGACCTCGACCAGATGACGGCCGGGCTCCACCCGTCCACCCTCAACGTGCTGGCCGCCCGCCCGTCGATGGGCAAGACGGCCCTGGGCCTGAACATCGTCCTCAACGCCGCGCTGAAGGCCGAGGCGGCCGTGGGCATCTTCTCGCTGGAGATGTCGGCGATCCAGCTCGTGACCCGCATGCTCTGCTCCGAGGCGCGGGTCGACATGTCGCGCGTCCGCAACGGCCAGCTCACCGAGCGCGACTTCCAGCGCCTCGCCGACACGGCCGGACGCATGTCGGAGGCGCGCATCTTCATCGATGACAACGCCGACATGTCGGTGATGGAGCTGCGCTCCCGCGCCAGGCGCCTGAAGCAGGAGCAAGGGCTCGACCTGCTCCTCATCGACTACCTGCAGCTCATGTCGGCCGGCGCACGGGGCCAGGGCGAGAACCGTCAGCAGGAGATCTCGACGATCTCGCGGGGCCTCAAGGCGCTGGCGCGCGAGCTCGACATCCC
>DASVDQ010000061.1 GCA_036381035.1 Trueperaceae bacterium
CGGGCGGCGGCACTCTCAGTCCACGTCCTACAGTCTGCGGACGTTGGCGCGGCGGGGCCTGGTCGAGAAGGCGGGGCGGCTGTGGCGCGTGACTGACGCCGGTCGCGCCGTGCTCGACCCGCTCGTGAGGTTCGTGCCCGCCCGCGAGCCCGTGACGGGGTCTCAGCGGGCTGTCCTCGAAGCCCTCGGCGCGGACGCCTTGACGACGACCGACGTAGCGGCGCGGGCGGGCGTGGAGCGGACCAACACCCACCGCCGCCTGGAGGTGTTGGAGCGCCTCGGGAGGGTGGAGCGCGTGCCGGGCCGGCCGGTCAGGTGGCGGCGCGCCTAGGCCTCCCGCCAGGACGGGTAGCGGCGGAACTTGGCGAGCTCCTGCACGTTCTTGCCGTCGCGGACCTCCCAGGTCGGGAGCTCGATGTAGTCACCGCTCCAGAACGGCGTGTGCTGGCCGGTGGCCTTGACGCCCCAGAGGTTGTTGGCCTTGAGGGCGAGGCCGGACTGCCCGAAGGCGCTCTCGTTCGCGGCGTGCGCCGCGACCGCTTCGGGGTTCACGCCGGGAACCTCGGCGGCGAGGGCGCGAACCTCCCTGATGAACTGCGCCTGGGTCACACGGTCTCCCTCCTGCACGAAGAAGCCCCCGGCACGGGGCCGGGGGCTGCAGGGACTTGCTTGTGGGGCCGGGTCAGGGCGTCAAGGCGAAGAAGAAGGCCGCGACGATCAGCAGCTCGATGAGGGTGAAACCACCCTGACGGTTCGTGCGCATGCGCGCCTCCTAGGACGCCTCCCCGGATGGATGAATGAGAACCGGGTCGGCTGGTAGGTGGCGCTCGCTAGCCGAGGGTGAGGCCATACTTCGCCGCTAGGTACCCCTCGACGGCTTCCCGGTCGGTGTCGCTGAGGTCGACGTCGTACATGATGACTTCCGCGATGTCACCGACGAGGTTGGGGTGGATGACGTTGCCGTTGTTGTCGCGGAAGCCGCCCATGTACGTGGGGTGCGTCCCGGTCATGTTGACGGTGTCCGCGGCGGTCGCGCCGTTCGAAGCTCCGTTCACGTACGCCTGCACTGCGGCGGCACGGCGGACGCCGGTCAGGACCGCCCACACGCTGGTCGGTAATGGCTGCGAGTCGACGAACGCGACGGTGCCACTGGAGTTGAACGCGATCAGGTCTAGGTTGTCCCCGAACCGCCTGAACTGGAAGATGCGAGGGGCGGTGCTCCCATCCCTGTCCAAGATGCTCCGGAGGCCGGTGGCGTCGACCTTCGCTACTGCGAACAGGGTGAACACGCCGCTGTTCGCGAGGTTGTCGCTGCAGCTGAGGATGTCACCACCGTCGAACCTGACGACAGGCAGGCCGTTGAGCTCGTTCGTCTGGTACGTGGGTTGTTGGCCGCTGGTGGCTTGCGTCATCGCGTGCCCGTTCCCGCTCGAGTCCGGCCATGACGCCACCGGGTCGCCGTCCGTGAGCGTGAGAGCGTCGGCCTTCCACCACGCTTCGAGGCCGGGCAGGTCGGCGGGCGTGAAGGCTGGTGGCGGGGTGAACGCGCCGCCTCGGCGGAGTCCAACGCTGCGAATCAGCGGGCTCACGAAGCGATACCCCTGAAGGCCACGATCACGTCCGCGAGCGTGCTGTCGGCCGGGGAGGGCGCGACGAGCGCGAGGCGGTCGCCGGTGTTCAGTTGGATGTCCGCCGAGAGGTCCCACGTGACGACTCCGCCGGTCGTGATGTCGATGCCGCCGACGCTGACGCCGTTCACCTGGATGTCGATCGTGGCCGTGCCGTCCGTGGGGTTCACGCCCACGTACACCTCGCCTGGGTCGGCGTCGTCGATCGTGACCGCCCTGGGTGCAAGGACGACGTCGGCGGCGCCGGCGTTAGGGCTGCCGGCGAAGCCTAGGTTGAGGT
Source organism: Trueperaceae bacterium (assembly GCA_036381035.1). NCBI lineage: Bacteria > Thermotogati > Deinococcota > Deinococci > Trueperales > Trueperaceae > Trueperaceae bacterium. Next base: position 1,909 of record DASVDQ010000061.1, read on the forward strand.
CGTACGGGCTGGCTCCCGTTGGTGCGTCTGCGAACTCCAGGCCGGTGCCGTCACCCTTGACGGCGACGACCTTGCCGCCTGCTCCCGCGTAGGACGCTGGTGTGTCGGAGAGGTCAGTGAACGCGCTCGCGCCGCCGGATGTGCCAACGGCGAGCACCATCACGCCAGACGTGCTGGACACGGCGATCAGCACGCCCTTCGTGACCGTACCCGCGCTCGTGCCGAGCGTGCCATCGTCCTGGAGGTAGTACAACTCCCCAGCCGTCAACCCCGACAAGCCTGTGACGAGACCAGCCGTCTGATATGTGAAGCTGTCCACGTCAGGGACGGTCGTGACGATCCCGACCGCCTCCGCGTTCGCGCTCGTGTCCGCGGTGGCCTTCACGTAGCTGGTGCCGTTGTGCCGGATTACGTCACCCACGGCGAGGCCGTGGCTGGCCTGGCTGACCGCGACGGTTACCCCGGCGCCCAGGAACGCCCGCAGGTCACCCAGGGTAGTCGTCTTGTCTCGACTCCCGGCCGCCTCCGACACGTCCCCAACAAGCACCTTGTCGCCGTCCGCGAGCTGGCCGGCGGACAGGCCGGGCTTATCGATCCACTTCGCCACGGGGGCCTCCCTCAGCTGGCCTCGACGAGCTGACCGTCGTCGAGCCGCATGTAGTTGCCGTCGTCTAGGTACAGGTATTCGGTGGTCGTGTCGATCACGACCTCCTGCACGGTGGCCGTGAACGTCGATTGCATGAACCCGCCGTCAGGCGCGAACGAGTCCGAGTAGGAGCGATTCTCGACGACAGCGCGCTCACCGTTCGGCAGGTCGACCAGCCTGCCCACGTGGTCGAACTTCACCGGGTAACGGTTCCACTCGCTCTGCTGAACGTCCCTCACGGTGCGGGGGTTGATGTTGAACAGCACGTAACCTTGAGCCACCGCCTGGGCCTGCTCTGGGGTGAGCTGGAACACATCGCTCCTGATGGTCGCCTCACGCTCGCCGTACAACGCCGTCGATATCTCCAGGGCGTTGGAGCCGCCCGGCCCGGGCACAACGTCACCGTTTGCGAGGCTGAACTCGGCCGTCACCGCCTCGTTGCTTCGCGTCCACGCCGTGCCCGTAACCGCCGTGACCTCGAGCAGATAGGCGACGTGCCTGATGCCCGCGAAGGGGTTCGGCCCGAACTGGTACCGGTCGCCGACTACGCGCACCTTCAACCCGCGCTCGGTGCGGGTCACGTACGCCAGCGTCTTCTCGTTGTCAACATCGAACATGAACCAGCTGAACTCGAGTGTTCGCGTCTGGCCCAGGGTGACATCGAACGATGCCGGAAGGTTGACCTCCTCGGTAAGCCCGCCGGTCCCGTTTGGGTTGATCGCGCTCCAGGCGGAGAAGGTCACGTCCACGTCGAGCGGCTTGTCGGGCTCGACTAACACCTCGAACTCGCGCTCGCCGCCGTTCGCGAGCGGCTCGGCGGTGAGGCCGTCCGTGACCTCCTCCATCGCCTCAGCCGTGAGGCCGTCCGAGCGGGTGGCGAGCACGTACAGGGGCGGCACGACCGCCTGGTCCTGCTGCCACTCCCAGCCCTGGCTTGTGGTCCG
>DASVDQ010000062.1 GCA_036381035.1 Trueperaceae bacterium
CGCCACTTGACGAATGTACCCCCGGGGGTATAGCTTTTGCGGTGAATACCCCAGTGGGTATATCGAGCGAGGAGAACCCATGAGCACGACATGTCCGACCGACGAGGTCTATCTGACGCCGGAGGCGGAGAAGAGGATCCGTAACCGCTTGCGCCGCCTGGGCGGGCAGGTGTCCGGTATCGAGCGTATGCTCGAGGAGCACAAGAGCTGCGACGACATCCTGGTCCAGGTCGCGGCGTTGAAGCAGGCCGTGAACGGCGTGGCCGCCGAGCTCGTCCAGGCGCACATGGAGAGCTGTGTCCTTCCGCGCGTCGAGGCGGGCGGCGCCGAGGGCCGGGAGGCGTTGGAGAGCCTCAAGGGCGCACTGAGCCGGGTGATGAAGCATGGCTGAGCGGAACCGAACCGGCGAGATACCGATCGCAGACGAGCGGGAGGAGATTGATCGCGCTTCGCGACGCGGGCTCTGGGCCTCGCTCGGCGCGGTGGGCGCGGCGTTCCTGGGCGCGCTCTGCTGCGTGGGGCCTCTGCTCTTCGTGGCCTTCGGCGTCGGCGCCGGGCTCGCGAGCACCTTCGAGCCGCTTCGCCCCGTTTTCGGCATCCTCATGGTGCTCGGCCTCGGGACCGGGTTCTACACGGTCTACGGCCGGCGGCGCCTGGCCGAGGCGCAGTGCGAGCCCGGGGAGGTCTGCTCCGTGCCGAGGAGTCGCAGGCGCGACAGGGTGATCCTGTGGACGGCGACCGCGCTCGCGCTCGTGTTCTGGACGTTTCCGACCTGGTCCACCTGGCTCGTCTGACGCTCGTCTTTTGATCCGCGATCCCGAAAGAGGAGGACGCATCATGATCTTGAAACACACACTGCTCGGATTCCTCGGCGTGGGCGCGGCCGGTTTATTCGCGCTCTGTGACGTCTGCCGGGCGCCGGCCGGCTTGGAAGCCGCATCGGCACCGCCGGCGTCCGGCGAGGTTGCCCGCGCGCCGACGGCCGCACTCGACGCCGACACGGCCACGTTCAGGGTCGAGGGCATGACGTGCGGCGGGTGCGCGATCGCGACCCGCGCCGTGCTCAGCCGCCTGGACGGCGTCGAGAAGGCCGAAGTCAGCTACGAGAAGCGCGAGGCAGTCGTCGTCTACGACCCCGACAAGGTGAGCGTCGAGGCGATGGTCGCAGCCATCCGGGAGCTCGGCTACCGGGCCACCGTCGTGACCGACGACCGGGCAGGGGTCGGCCGTGAGTAGCCGCACGGGGGACGTGTACGACCTGCTGATCGTCGGCAGCGGCGGCGCGGGAATGGCGGCCGCGATCCGTGCCTCGGAGCTCGGAGCCACGGCGGCGATCGTCGAGGGCGGCGAGGTCGTCGGCGGCACCTGCGTCAACGTGGGCTGCATCCCGTCGAAGTACCTGATCGAGGCGGCCCACCGCTACCACACG
>DASVDQ010000063.1 GCA_036381035.1 Trueperaceae bacterium
CGGACGTCGTGGTCGAAGACGTTCGGCGCCACCCTGTCAAGCAGGTGGGCGTTCACGGCCGTCACGAGGTGGAGGGTCACGGAGGGGTCGCTCATCGCGGCCACGATAGGGGCCGAGCGCGCCGGCCGTGTGACGTCGTGCGCGACGGGCGGTTCTGCTACCATCGCGGCCACCATGGCCAGGGCCGAGTTCAGCGGATCGGGTACCCCCGAGGACCCGTGGGTCCTCTACACCCCCAGCCTGTCATCGCAGTTCCAGATGCATAGGGACGAGGCCCACGAGCCGCCCATGCTCGTCTGCACTGTCGGCAAGACGGTCCTCCACTACGACCTCAGGGTCATAGACGACCTCCACCGCATGCTCAGGGAGCGCGGCGGCTGGGTCGAGCTGGGCAACGCGGACGAGCAGAGGGCCGCCAAGGAGGGGACGGTAGAGGCGTGGGCGCGGTCGCCCGATAACCCAGTGGGCGGCTGGTACGGGCTCAAGAAGGGTCTGCGCGGGCGGGTGGGCAACTACGTCCCGCCCGTGCTAGAGGCCCTCGGCCTGGCCGAGGTGGAGCACAACGCTCGCGGCAACAGGATGCGGGCGCTGTGAGAGTGGCACCCGCGGCGCTCGGTCCGGGCCGGTGCGCCGCTACGCGAACAGGGGAGACATCTCCTCGTCCCGCACGAGCCGTTCCATCTCCGCGTCGCTGGGACGGCGCTCGAAGCGGGTCACCTCCTCGAGCACCCGCGGCAGCAGGTCGACGTCGCCCGCGGTGTTCAGGAAGACGCCCTCCCGGCCTAGCACCCAGTGCACGGCGAGCCCGATCGCGTGCGGGTCCTCGAGCGGCTGGTACCAGGTCGCCCGGTCCTGCGGTCTGGGGCCCCAAGGGCGCCGCGTGATGGCCTTGATCGTCTGGATCGCCACGCCGCGCTGCTCGCACTTGGCCGCTAGCTCCTCGAAGTCGGCGGCGTAGCGCGGGTTCTGCATCATCACGTAGCTGTAAGGCAGCAGGACGGAGTCGAAGGGGAAGCGCTCGAGGCTGGCGCTGTGCCGCGCGGCGACCTCGACGCCATGCCCCGTGACGCCGATGAACCGCACGAGGCCCTCCTCGAGCGCCTCGATCGCCGCCTCGAGGGCACCGCCCGGCCCGAGCGCGACCTCCCACTCCCGCTCGTCGACGAGGTTGTGGAGCTGCCACAGG
>DASVDQ010000064.1 GCA_036381035.1 Trueperaceae bacterium
CTAACACTGCTTTGTCAGGTCATTCCGCTTGGATATCGGGTGACGGGTTCATGGCAGTACGGGCAGCGTAAGCGGATGACGTTCAAGATCGCTGTGAGCACGAGCTGGCGCCTGATCTCGGGCAGGCTGGGCTTGGGCGGAGGCGCGGCCCGCTTCAGCCGGCGCGCGCTTTTCCCCCGAGTCTGAGGTGCTGCAGGAACGCAAAGGCGATCATGCTGAGGAGTGCGTGGTGGTGAAGACCTCTCCAGCTGCGGCCCTCGAAGTGATCGAGCCCGAGCTCCTGCTTCATCTGCTGGTGCGCCTGCTCGCAGACCCAGCGCGCCTTGATGACGCTGGCCAGCTCTCGGAGCGAAGCCGTGGCCGGAAGATTGGAGAGGTAGTACTTCCTCTCACCCCGCGCGCGTCGCTCGCACACCAGCCAGAGCTCCTCCTCTCCGGGGAGGTGCCGACCCTTGGCCGCTCTGGGTCCGTCGGCCACCCGCACGCGCACCGCGGCGAACTGGCACGAGAGCGGCCGCCCCTTGCTGCCTCGTCTCCAGCTGACGCGTCGCCACGCCCGCTCGCCGAGCCCCTCGATCATGGCCTCGGCGCTCACGGGCTCGGCCGTCGTCGTCGGATGACGTCTCGGCCGACCGCCGCTCGGCTCGGGCTGTGGCCACACGAGCGAGACGTCCGCCGGATAGACCAACTGCGTCGCAAGGATCCCGACGGCGTAGACGAGACCGCGCTCGCTGAGCCCTTTCCGAAACTCCGCCGCCGAGCCATAGTCCGCATCCGCCAGCACGTAGCCGAACCGGGCTCCGGCCGCACGCACCCGGTCCAGCTCGGCGAGCGCGATCTGGCCCTTGGTCCGAAAGCCCACTCCCTCCGGCACACCCGCCTTGCGGCAGCGTACCGGATCGGCCGCCCACGCCTCGGGCAGGTAGAGCCGGAGCGCCAGCGCGACCGGCACCTCGCGCTCGGCCAGCGTGAGCGAGACCAGCACCTGACAGTTCGCCCGCTTGCCCAGCTCGCCGCAGTACTGGCGCGCCACGCCCACCGAGTGCGTGCCCTGCTTGACCAGCGCCGTGTCGTCGATGATCAGCACGGCCTTCGGCCCGCCCACCAGCCGGTTCGCCTCCACCACCAGGCTCTCCTCCAGGGGCGCCGGATCCCACGGCGAGATGCTCACGAAGTGGTGAAGCTGCTGCGACTCGCCCGGCGCCACCCGCTCCGCCAGCCGGGTCACGCTCTTGCGTTCGCCCGGCGAGAGAAGCCCCTCCAGATAGATGGGCGCCCAGTGTCGCTGCTCGGCCCGCCCCAGCCGCTCCAGGAACGGCTCGAGCCAGCGGTCGAACTCCTCTTCCCACGCACGAACCTTCGCGGTGCTTGCCATGGCGGCCTCCGGGATCAGGGGCCGCACACGCCCCTGCAACTTCCGCGCTCACACGTGACAAAGCAGTGCTAA
>DASVDQ010000065.1 GCA_036381035.1 Trueperaceae bacterium
GGCGCCGAGCTTGCCTATCGCCTCGGAGAGGTAGTTGCGCACCGTCCCCTCCGAGAGGCCGAGGGTAGCGGCGATCGCCGCCGTCGTGCGGCCCTCCGCCGCCATGCGCAGCACGCGCCGCTCGCGGTCGGTGAGCGGGTCCTCCTCGCTCCAGGCCTCGAGGGCCAGCTCCGGGTCGACGGCGCGGCCGCCCGCGTGCACGCGCCTGATGGCCTCGGCGAGCCGCGAGGCCGGGGCGTCCTTGAGGAGGTAGCCGGTCGCGCCGGCGTCGAGGGCCCGGCGCAGGTAGCCGGCGCGGGCGAAGGTCGTGAGGATCACGACCTTGGTGGCCAGCTCGCCGCGCTGCCTGAGCTCCGCCACCGCGGCGGCGAGCTCGAGGCCCGTGGTGCCCGGCATCTCGATGTCGGTGACGAGCACGTCGGGCGCGTGCTCCCTCACCAGGGCCAGCGCCTCGTCGCCGTCCGAGGCCTGCGCCACGACCTCGATGTCGCCCTCCAGCTCGAGGAGCGCGGCCAGCGCGCCGCGCACCATGGCCTGGTCCTCGGCGATGACGACCCTCACGCCTGCTCCTCAGCGGTCACGACCCTCACGCCCGCTCCTCAGCGGTCACGACCCTCACGCCCGGTCCTCGGCGGCGACGACCCTCACGCCTGCTCCTCGACCATCACGAACCTCGCGCCCTCACGCCGTGGCCGGCGCCTCCATGGCCGCGCTCGCCGTCTCCTCACCGCCGCGCGCCCGGAGCGGCACCTTCACCTCGAGGAGCGTGGACCTACCGGTCGACCGCAGCGACACCGCGCCGCCCAGCGCCTCCACGCGCGAGCGCATGCCGGTGAGGCCGTTGCCGAAGTCGGCGTCCGGCGGCAGCTTGCCGTCGTCGCTCACGGTGAGGACGACGTCGTGGCCCCTGGCCTCCAGCCGCACCTGACAGCGCGACGCACCGGCGTGCCGCACGACGTTCGTGACGCCCTCGCGCAGGGCCAGCGCCAGGGTGCTCTCGGCCGCGGGCGAGAGGTCGAGGCGCTCGAAGTAGTAGTCATACTCCACGCCGGCGGCCTCGAGCGCCAGCTTGGCGTTCGCCAGCTCGCCCTCGAGCCCCGACGAGCGGTAGCCCCTCACGGCCTCCCGCACCTGGCCGAGCGCGTCGCGGGAGATGCGCTCGACGTCGGCGATCTCCCTGGCGGCGCGCTCGGGGTCGCGGGCGACGAGCCTGGCGGCGAGCTCCGACTTCAGAGTGATCGTCGAGAGCGTGTGGCCGAGCAGGTCGTGCAGGTCGCGCGCGATGCGCTCGCGCTCGGCGATCGTCGCCAGCCGCTCGACCTCGTCCTGCGCCATGCGGAGCCTGGCGTTCTGGTCCTCGCGCTCGCGCACGAGGTAGTTCGTCACGCCCACCACGGGGGCGAAGATCAGCGCCGGCAGGTACGGGTAGAGAACGAAGGGGAACGGCACCGTGGCGAGCAGCGCGGCCAGCGGCACCAGGGCGGTGGTGGCCACCAGCGCCCGGACGGCGAGGCGGCGCGGGCGGAGCTGGCCGCCTATCGCCGCGGCGTAGACGAAGAACACGCTGGTGCCGGCGTTCAGGGGCGCCAGGAGCACGCCCATCGCGAGCATGATGACGAGGCCGAGGACGCCGCCCGGCTTGCCGCTCCACAGGTAGGGCCGGGAGCACGCGTGGCGCTCGGTCCAGCCGTAGACGGGCAGGAACACCAGCGCGATGAGAGCGGTGACGGACCACTCCACCCACGTGGCGTCGGCGTCGAACAGCGGCTGGAAGACGAGGATGCCCAGGTAGAAGAGCCACGGGAGCGCCCGCCTGGGAACTGTGAACGAGCGCCAGCGCATCCCGTCGAGGATACGCGGCGCTCGCCCCTCAGCTGGCGACGCGGGCGTCCACCGCCCATCGCCTGCCGTGTGCATCTCAGCCGTAGGTCTTGCCCTCGTCGCGCCTGTAGGCGACGTAGGCGACGACGAGGAAGAGGAGCGTGAAGGCGAGGAGGTAGAGCGCGTGGCGCGCGGCGTCGCCGAACGGCGTCGCGCCGATGGTCCCGACCGCGAGCTGGGCGTAGTGGAACGTGGGCAGGTAGGGCGCGATGCCCTGCACCACGGGCGGCAGGATCTCCACCGGCATCCACAGGCCGGAGGCGAACGCCATGGGCATGTAGAGCAGGTTCAGCACCACCGGCGCCGAGTTCGGCCCCACCATGTAGCCGATCGCCAGCCCGAGCGACGCGAAGGGGAACGCCCCCAGCAGCAGCACGCCGAGCAGCGACAGCCAGTCGAGGAAGGCGACGCGCACGCCCTGCGTCACGGCGCCGGCCAGCGTGATCGCGACGACGATCAGCGCCCCGAACAGCAGCGCCATGCCGATCTTCGCCAGGAAGTAGGCGGCCGGCGGCATGGGCGAGACGCGCTTGAGGCGCATCCAGCCCTGCCCTCTCTCCGACGCGACGCCCACGCCGAAGGCGAACAGCGCGGCCGAGAGGACGCCGGCGGCGCCGAACGTAGCGACCATGTAGCGCGCCACGGTCACGCCCTGCGTCTGCGCGTCGCCGTAGAACGACCCGAACAGCAGGAAGAACATCAGCGGGAACGCCAGCGTGGCGACGCTGTACATGGGGATCCTGAGCAGCTTGAGGAACTCGAACTTGGTCTCGCTCAGGACGAGCCCGAGCAGGTTGCGCCGCGGGCGCGCGTCCGCGGCCTCGGCGGCCAACGTCGCGGTCGTCATGCGTACACCCCTTCCCTGTCGGCGCGGCTTGCTCCGCGCGTTGTCCCGGCGCGGCCATCGCCCGGCGTCGTGCCGGCCTGGACGCCGCCGGCGCCGTCGCCGCGCCCGGTGTCGGCGGGCCCGTGCCCGCCCGTGATGTTGAGGAACGCCTCCTCGAGCGTCGCGCCCTTCACCTCGAGCCCGTGGAGGCCGTCGTCGGCGGCGAGCAGCGCCCGCACCGTGGCCTCGGCGCTGCCCGTGTACAGCTCGGTCGCGGTGCCGACGCGCTCGACGCGGCTCACGCCGGGCAGGTCCGCGAGCCGCTCGGGCGCCAGCCTGGTCACGGCCTTCACGACCTTGCCACCGGTGCGCGCCTTGATCTCGGCCGGCGAGCCCTCGGCGATGACCCGCCCGTGGTCGAGCAGGACGATCCTGTCGGCGAGGGCGTCGGCCTCCTCAAGGTAGTGCGTGGTGAGCACGACGGTGCGCCCCTCGGCGCTGAACGAGCGCACCTGGCGCCAGAAGTCGCGGCGCGACTCGACGTCGAGACCCGTCGTGGGCTCGTCGAGGAACAGGAGGTCCGGGTCGCCGACCATAGCCAGGGCGAAGTGGAGGCGCTGCTTCTGGCCGCCCGAGAGCTTGCCGTACTGCCGGTTCGCGACCTCGCCGAGGCCGGCCAGCGCGATGGCGTCGTCCACGGCGAGCGGCGCCGGGTAGTAGGCGGCGAACGCCGTGACGTGCTCGCGGACCGTGAGCGTGGGCGGCACGCCGCTGATCTGCAGCATCGCCCCCACGCGCACCTTCGCCGACACGTCGTTGGGGCTGGTGCCGAACAGCGACACGGCGCCCTCGTCCGGGCGCAGCAGGCCGAGCAGGGTGCTGACCGCCGTCGTCTTGCCGGCGCCGTTCGGCCCGAGCACGGCCAGCACCTCGCCGGCCCGGACGCGCAGGGTCACCTCGTCGAGCGCCAGGACGTCGCCGTAGCGCTTCGTGACCCTCTCCAGTTGGGCTACGTACGTCTCGTTCACGCCCCGAGGATGGCCCCCGGGCCGTGGTACACGGCAGTGCCTTCGGTCAGCCGCGCCGGGTGACAGGTGTCATGTGGCGTGCCCGTCTAGGCTGCGGGCCGCGGCGCGGGTCGGCGCGCCGCCACGTGCGTGTCGCCGCCGCGCGGGTCCGAGGAGAGCGCGCCTCACGTAACGACCCACGAAACGCGAGCCGCCCGCCTCGCTAGGCGAGGAGGGCGACCCGGTAGCGCCGAAGCGGCGGTCTGTGCGGGATCCAAGGGGCGGGCGGTTCCGCTACACGACCTGCTGCCGGCGTCAGCGCTCCCAGAAAGGGGGCGGTTCCACCCCGAGCGCGCGCAGGTAGACGTAGCCCTGGGCTCGATGGTGGATCTCGTTGTCGATGGCGTAGAGGACGTGGCTGATGATCTTGCCGGGGTACTGGCCGAAGGCGACCTCGTCCTCGTGGAGGCGCTCGGGCGTCACCCGTGCCCACAGCTCGTTGAGCTTCGCGGTGTCCCGGTCCCAGAGCTCGAGGAGGCCCGCCTTGTCGCGCGGCAGCTCGCCGGCGCCGTACCCGCGCCACTCCCCCGTGGCGGCACCGACGGCTATGGGGACCGTCATGTGCAGCATCTCGTGCACGAGCTCCCCGAAGGTGCGCATGGGAGCGACCCGGTAGACGAAGAGCTGGTCGTCGGGGAAGGCCTCGATCACGCGGCGCGTGAGGCCGCGATGGCCCTGCCAGTGGGCGAGCAGTTCGTCGGTGGAAAGTGCGCCGGTGGCAACGACCGCTTGCTCTGTCATCTCCTCCTCCTCTGGTCGACGGAGGGCCAGGATACCTAAATAACTAAGGTAGAGTCAAGGGGGTTGGCAGAAGCCCGGGCAGGCCGGGCCTGTACCGTTGTCGGCGCCGCCTCCGCCGCGGGTCCCTATGATTCGTTGACATGCCCACGGGCACGCAGGTGGGGTTCGTGAGGCTCACGGGTCGTCCTGCGGCGGTGGCGGGGGTCGGCGAGGTGCCGTTCGCGCCCGACAAGCGCTATCAGCTCCTCGGTTACCTCGCCTACGCCGGCGGCTGGGTGGGCCGCGAACGCGTGGCGTTCCTGTTCTGGCCCGACTCCGACACCTCCACCTCGCGGCAGAACCTCAGGGCTCTGCTGCAGCGACTCGACTCGCTGCCGTTCGCGCCGGGCGTGGAAGCCACGAAGCACCAGCTCCGGTGGGAGGTGCCCACCGACGTGGCGACCTTCAACGAGGCGCTGGCGCGCGGCGACGTGAAGGCAGCGCTCGCGGCCTACCAGGGCCCGCTCCTGCGCGACGTCGGCGGCGACGCCGGCGACGAGTTCGACGGCTGGCTGGACATGGAGCGCGAGCAGCTCTACTCGCGCTGGCGCTCGCTCGCGCTGCGCCGGCTCGGCGACCTCGGTCCCGAGGACGAGGACGAGGCGTCCGAGCTGGCGAGGCGGCTGCTCGAGGCCGACCCCCTCGACGAGGAGGCGGTGCGCGACCACATGCGGGCGCTGACGCGGTGGGGCCGGCCGACGGCGGCCGCGCGCGCCTACCGCGAGCTCGCCGCGAGGCTCGAGCGCGAGCTGGGCATGGAGCCCACCTCCGACACCGTGCTGGCCTACGAGGAGGCGTTGGCGGCGGCCGCCGCGCCGTCCCAGCCGGCGCCCGCGGGCACGGCGGCCCCTGCCGGAGCGCGTGAGGAGGGTGGCGCCACCGAGGGGGTGGCGCCGGCCGGCGGCCCCACGGTCGAGACCGCCGACGCTTACCAGCGCCTGCCCGTGCCCGCCACCAGCTTCGTGGGGCGCGAGGCGGAGCTCGAGGAGGTGGCCGCGCTCCTGCAGACCCCCGACTGCCGTCTGCTCAGCCTCACGGGACCCGGTGGGGTGGGCAAGACGCGGCTGGCGTTGGCCGCCGCGCAGAGGCTCGCCGGCGAGGGGCCGGGCGCGGTCGTCTACGTGCCGCTGGAGACGGCCTCCTCTGCCGAGGAGGTGCTGCCGGCGATCGCCGCCGCGCTGGGGATCCCCCGGTCCGCCGGGGGCGACCCTTGGGAGGCGGTGGAGCGGCGCGTGGCCGGCGGGAGCCTGCTCATCGTGGTCGACAACTTCGAGCACGTCCTCGGCGCTGCCGTGCTCCTGCCGCGCCTGCTGGCGGCGGGCGACGGGGTGAAGCTGCTGGTCACGACCAGGGAGCGCCTGGGCCTCGAGGCCGAGTGGACGTACCTCGTCGGCGGGCTCGACTACCCCGGTGGGGACGTCCCCTTCGCCGACCTCGAGGGGTACGCCGCGGTCGAGCTGCTGCTCGAGCGCGCCCGTCGCGTGCGGCCGGGCTTCCGCCTCACGGAGGAGGACCTGCCGCACCTCCGCCGGCTCTTCGCCGCGACGCAGGGGATGCCGCTGGCGATCGAGCTCGTCGCCGCCTGGCTCAGGGCCGTGCCGCTGGGCGCTCTCGTCGAGGAGCTCGAGCTCGACCCCGGCGGCCTCAGGGCCGCGTCGGCCGACGTCCCGGCGCGTCACGAGAGCGTGAGGGCCGTCTTCGAGCAGTCGTGGTCGCGGCTCACAGACGCCGAGAGGCAGGTCATGCGGCGCCTGGCGGTGTTCGTCGGCCCGGTGACGCCAGAGGCGGCGGCCTTCGTCGCCGGGGCGAGCCGCACCGTCCTGGCGGCGCTGGTCGACAAGTCGCTGCTGCGGCTGGACCAGGACGGCCGGTACGACCGCCACCCGCTCCTGCTGTCGTTCGCCAGGGAGCGCCTGGCGGAGGACGCGGGCGAGCAGCGCGCCGTGGAGCTCAGGCACTCCGCCTACTACCTCCGTTTCCTGAGGGAGCGCACGGACCGGGCCAAGGGTCCTCGACCGGCGCAGGTGCAGCAGGAGGTCCGGGCGGAGATGCGGGACCTCAGGGCCGCGATGCGCAGGGCGGCCGAGAGGCGCCTCAACGCCGAGCTCGTCGCGTTCATGCAGCTCCTCGAGCTGGAGCTGGGCTACTTCCAGGCGCACGGCCACGACGACGAGACGCTCGCTCTGCTCGACCGGGCGGCAGAGGCCGCGGGGGCGTCGGGGGCGCTGGAGGCCGCGCGTGACCTGCGCGGCAGAGTAGGAGATGCCTACGGTCTGCACCGCGGCGACCCGCGGCGCGCGCTGTCCGAGTACCGGGCCGCCGCCGAGCTCGCCCGGAGGACAGAGAACGTCGGTCGCGAGGCCGTGTTCGTGAGCCTCAGCGGCGTGATGCGGAGGATCATCGAGCCGGGCGTCGGGCAGGCGGAGCTGGACCGCGCGCTCGCCCTCGCGCACGAGAGCGGTGACCCTGTCGCGCTCTCCATCGTCTACGAGCACCGCGCGTTCGTGCAGGGGCGCGAGGGCGACCTGGAAGCGGCCAGGGAGCTCTACCTCCGCTCCCGGGAGACGGTCGAGAACGTCCCGGACCCCGAGGCGGTCCACCCCTTCGAGCTGACGAGGCGGCGGTACTTCGCGACCCTCAACCTGGGCGAGCTGGACCACAAGCTCGGCAGGCTCGACGACGCGGTGGCGGCGCGCCACGCGGCCTTGAGCCTGGCGCGCCAGGTCGGCAACCAGATCTGGGAGGCGTTCGCCCGCGTGGAGCTGGGTGAGATGTTCGCGAGCGTCGGCCGTCACGATGAGGCGGCCGAGCACCTCAGGGTCGCCCGCGCCCTCTACGTCGCCAACCACGTGACCGTCCACTTGAGCAAGATCGAGAACCTGGCCGAGCAGCACGGCTACGACCTCAGGGCATGACGCCGGGCGCCGAGGCGCCGGGGGAGGAGGGCAGGGGAGGGCAGTCGGCGTCGGCCGAGCACCGAGACGATCGGAGGGGATGTGATGGGTAAGAAGGAGTTCCGCGTTGCCGCCGCGGTCGCGTCGCTGCTACTGCTCTCCTTTGTGACCGTCGCCAGTAGGCCGCCTCAGGTGGAGGTGAACGTCCCGGACGAGCTGGGTCCGGAGCGCTGTGTCGCGCACGAGCTCAACACGCCCGGGCAGGACCTGTACCTCTCCGGCTCCACCCTCTACCTGTCGGGGTCGACAGGCGGGATGGTGCGCGGGTCGATCACGTTCCAGGACCCCGACCTGGTCCACCCGAACACGACGCTGCTCCCGCTCACGGTGGACAAGGCGATCGCGAGGGCGGGGAGGCCGGCCACACGGCCGTTCCTGCGAGACCAGGTCATGGCCACCGACGTGGTCATCGTCGTCGCCGACGACTTCTCGGGCGGGCGGTACCGGCTGCCGTCCCAGCTGGAGGACCCTGTCGCCGCGACCACCACGCTCGCCGAGATCGACGGCCTCATCGCCGCCGGGGAGCTGTCGCACGGCGCGCTGGTCATGCACCACCTCAACGTCGCGATCGCTTCCCTCGGCGGCTTCACCGTGGACGCCTCCGCCCTCGGCGACGGCCTCACGGTGTGGGTCCAGGGCGCCACGGGCCAACGACTCGTCGTGGTGGGTCTCGACCTGTCCCAGGTCACGGGCTCTCCCCTGATCACCGCCGACGACGTGCTCACGGCGCTGAACGACGGCGTGAGGGGGGTCGTGGACGAGGCGAAGCAGGTCTCGCACCCCGAGGGCGTCGTCGTCAACATGAGCTGGGTCTTCCTGCCCTGCAAGACCATCGAGGACTTCCTGGCCAACAGGAACGCGTACAGGACCTTCGAGGACTACCTGAAGGCCATCGGCGTGGACCTCACCAACCAGAGCCTCACCGACGTGGTAGCCCAGCTGGCGTCGGTCGTCCACCCCGGGCTCGAGGCCGTCCTCGACGGCGAGGGCAGGGTCCCGGACTTCGGCGTCCCCGGCAGGGCCCTCGTGGCGGCTGCGGGGAACTTCTCGCTGCCCTGGCAGATGCTGCCGGCCGGCTGGGACCAGGTGGTCGGTGTCGCGGTGCAGGCCGAACCGCGCGCCTTCCCGGGTAGGTACTCGAACGTCGGTGAAGTCACGCTGCCAGGGGAGTGGACCCAGTTCGAGCCGCTCACTCCTGAAGGCGCGCTGGGCGCGGGGACCCTACTCTCCTACGCCGGGACCTCGTTCGCCGCTCCCATCGTGTCGCTGTACGCCGCGCTGGACATGGCCAGCCAGCAGCCGGTCTGTCAACACGCGCCGCCTGCCGAGCCGAGGCTCTCCGCGGGGACCGACCTGGACGTGCGCTTGGTGGACGCGATCGACGACTGCAACTGACCCACGGCTCGACGAGACAGAAGAAGGCGCCGACCGGTTCTCGCCGGTCGGCGCTCTCCCCCCGCGCCCCGAACCGGGCCCGCGTCAGTACGCGGTCGCCCGGCAGAGGAGCCGCTCTACCGACTCGACGCCGTAGAAGGCGTCGCCGAACTCGTTGGAGACGAAGGGGTCGGAGGCCTCCTCGAAGATGCGCACGAGGCGCCCGTCGCTCGTCCTGATCGACCGCGCGACGATCACGTACCCTTCGCCGGGCGTGAGCTCCGCCGCGCCCGCGGCCAGGCTCGCCTCGCCGGCGGCCCGGCGCGCTTCCTGGAGGGCCATGGCGTCGGCCAGGATCGGCTCGAACTCCACGTCCCTGTAGCGCGCGGTCCCGGATCCGGATGTGGCCGGGCCGTACCCGGGCTCGAACTCGATGTCCTTGGCGAGGACCATGCTCGCCGCCACGACCACCGACAAGAACAGGATGAGCTTCCGCATCTTCCGTCTACCTCCTCCGCGCTTCCGCGCTGCGCCGGGACCTCGGGACCCCTGCGGTCCGTTCTGCGCCCGGCTGGGTCACCCCCTGGCGCGGAGGATGCGTGGTGGGCCGTGATGCGTTCGTGATGCCGGCGTGACGCGGCCGGCCGGCGGGTCAGGGCCGGTGGGAGCGGGGTTCCCTGGGAGGGGCGCGGCGTTCGTGCCGTCCTCTCCTGGGTCTTCCGGACGTGGCGTCGCGTCTCAGGCGCTGATCGCGCGCGCCGCGTCGCCGAACTGCGCCTCGTGCAGGCGGCTGTAGACGCCGCCCTCGCGCAGCAGCTCGTCGTGGCGGCCCTGCTCGACGACGCGCCCGCCGTCCACGACGACGATGCGGTCGGCGTGCTTGATCGTCGCCAGCCGGTGCGCGATGACGAGCGTGGTGCGCCCCTTCGAGAGCTCCTCGAGCGCCTGCTGGATGGCCCGCTCGGTCTCGGTGTCGAGGGCCGAGGTCGCCTCGTCGAGGATGAGGATCGGCGGGTTCTTCAGGAAGATGCGCGCGATCGAGAGGCGCTGCTTCTGGCCGCCCGAGAGCTTGACGCCGCGCTCGCCGATGAGCGTGTCGAGGCCGTGCGGGAGGCTCGCCAGCAGGTCGCCCAGCTGCGCCCGACGGGCGGCGTCGAGGATCTCCTCGTCGCTCGCCCCCAGCCTCCCGTAGGCGATGTTCTCGCGCAGCGTCCCCGCGAAGAGGAACACGTCCTGCTGCACGATGCCGATCTGCCGCCTCAGCGACGCCATCGTCATGTCGCGCACGTCGATGCCGTCGATCGTGATGCGGCCGGCGTCGACGTCGTAGAACCGCGGCAGCAGCGAGGCGATCGTCGTCTTGCCCGCGCCGGACGGCCCCACGAACGCCACGGTCTCGCCGGCGGCGACGCTCAGGCTCACGTCCTCGAGGACGGGCAGGTGGCTCGAGTAGGAGAACGAGACGCCCTCGAAGGCGATGTCGCCGCGCAGGTGTTCGACCTCGACGGCCCCCGGCCTGTCGACGATGTCCGGCTCGGTGCCGAGCAGCTCGAGGTAGCGCTTGAAGCCGGCGATGCCGCGCGGGTAGAGCTCGATGACCTGGTTGATCTGCTGGATCGGCCTGAAGAAGACGTTCACGAGCAGGAGGAACGCGACGAAGCCGCCCGAGGAGAGGCCGCCGGTGATCACGAAGTAGCTGCCCGCGACCATGACGACGAGCTGGGTGAGCCGCATGCTGAGGTAGCTCGACGAGTGGGTGAGGGCCATGATGCGGTAGGCCTCGAGCTTCGTGGACCGGTACGCCTGGTTGTCCTTCGCGAACAGCCTGCGCTCGTGCTCCTCGTTCGTGAACGCCTTGACGACGCGGATGCCGCCGATCGTCTCCTCGAGCCGCGCGTTGAAGGCGCCCACGCGCGCGTAGATCTCGCGCCAGGTGCGCGTCATCCTCCCCCCGTAGCGGGTCGTGAACCAGCCCGTGAACGGCACGATCGCCATCGTGATCAGCGCCAGGGGCACGTTCACGAAGAGCATGAGGACGAACGAGGCGATGAGCGTCATGATCGCGATGAACACGTCCTCGGGGCCGTGGTGCGCCAGCTCGCCGATGTCCTCGAGGTCCTTGGCGATGCGCCCCACGAGGTGGCCGGTCTTCTGCTCGTCGTAGAAGCGGAACGAGAGCCGCTGCAGGTGGTCGAAGGCCCGGCGGCGCATGTCGGTCTCGATGTTGATGCCGAGCATGTGGCCCCAGTAGGTGACGACGAAGGTGAGGGCCGTGTTCAGCAGGTAGACGAGCGCCAGGCCGAGCGCGGCCAGCGCGATGATGCGCCAGCGGCCGCTGGGCAGCAGGCCGTCGATGAAGCCCTGGACGGCTATGGGGAAGGCGAGCTCGAGTATGCCGAGCACCACCGCCGACGAGAAGTCGAGCAGGAAGAGACCCCTGTAGGGCCGGTAGTACTCGAAGAACCGCCTGACCACCGGGAGATGGTATCCGGTCGGGCGTCGGGAGGGCGTGCGGGGGCGCCGGCGCCGCCGGCCGCGTCCCTAGCTCGCCCGCGCCACCACCAGCGCGCCGCGCACGTGCTCGCGCGGCACGCACATCCGCACGGTCATCCAGGGGTCCACGACCTGGCTGATCCTCAGGTCACCCACCAGGCTGCACAGCATGTAGGCGTCCTCGAACGAGAGTCCCTGCGAGCGCATCAGCAGCTCGACCATGTCCTCGGTGGCCAGCCTCACGGCGCCCTCCAGGTCGGGCGCGCTGCCGATCGTCTGCCAGTGCGTGGGTGTCTCGAGCACGGGCCGCCGCAGGCCCGCCCGGCGGACGACGTCGCACGTCAGGTCTACCTCGAGCGGCACGCCCACGCCGGTGCCGCACACCTCGCCGTCGCCCATCACGGCCTTGCCGTCGCCCAGCGCGAGGAGCCCGCCCGGGGCCGACACGGGGAGGTAGAGGGTGGCGCCTGTCGTCACTTCTGTGGTGTCCATGTTGCCGCCGTGGTCGCCGGGGTAGAGGGTGCTGACGCGCCCGGCGGCCGGCGCGACGCCGATCGTGCCGATGCAGGGACGCAAGGGCAGCACGAGGTCGCCGAAGTGGACGCCCCGCTCGTCGATGCGGCAGATCTTCGTCTTGGGGGCCGCCACCCTGTCCCGCAGCAGGCCGAACCCGGGGATGAGCAGGACGTAGCCCTGGTCGGCGGGCACGCGCACCTCCTCGAGCCGCACGGCCAGCGCGTCGCCCGGCTGCGCGTCGTTCACGTGGATCGGCCCCACGGCGTCGTTGACCCTGTCGGGGTCCACGCGGACGTAGTGGTCCTCCTCGGTGCGGATGCGTCCGCGCATGCCGTCGGGGCAGCGCACGGTCAGCGGCTCGCCCGGGTCCACGCGCCACACCGGCGCGGCGTCTGGCGTGAAGTGGTAGATGACGGACCCCTCGAGGACCCGCCTCGTCATCGGTGGGCCTTCCTCGTGCCGTCGTCCGCCACGCTCAGGCCTCGACCCTGAACCTGTCGACGGCGAAGGGCTCCAGCTCCGCGCCGTCGGCGGCGCCCAGGGCCAGCTCCGCCACCCTGGCGCCCGAGTAGGGGGCGAGCTGCAGCCCGGAGGGCCCGTGGCCGGTGAGCGCGTACGCGCCCTCGACGGGCGTGCGGCCGAGGACCGGCTTGCCGTCCGGCGTGGCGGGACGGAGACCGACCCTGAACTCGTCGACGCGCGCCCGCGCCAGGCCGGGGGCGATCCGCAGGGCCTCGCTCAGCACCTCGTGCGCGCCGCCCGCGGTCACGCGGACCTCGAAGCCAGAGTCCCCCTCCCTGGTGGCGCCGGCCACGACCCGGCCGCCCGGGAACGTGAGCATGTAGTGCGAGTGGAAGCCCATGACCGTGGGCCAGTGGCCGGTCTCGAGGTCGTGGAACCGCAGGTGCGCGATCTGCCCGCGCTGCGGGGAGACCGGCGCCGAGACGCCGAGCTGGCCCAGCAGGCCGCCCGACCAGGCGCCGGCGGCGACCACGACCGCCGCGGCGGTCTCGACCCGGCCGCCCAGCAGCTCGACGCCGGCGACGCGACCCCCCGACACCTTGATCGCGGCGGCGCCCTCGTTCAGGAAGCGCGCGCCGCGCTTGACGGCGGCGCGGCGCAGCGCGCCCATCAGCAGCCGACCGTCGACGCGACAGGCGCCGCTCACGTGGACCGCGCCGGGGACGTCGCCGAGCGCGGGGAAGAGGCGCCGGGCCTCGGCCCCGTCGATCAGCCGCACGTCGTCGACCAGCGGCGCCCCCAGCGAGCGGCTCCGCAGGGCGGTCGCCTCCACCTCGGGCAGACGCGCCAGCTCCTCGTCGGTGGTGGCGACGTGGAGCAGGCCGGTGCGCGTGTGGCCCGTGTCGGTCTCGCCGTCCTCGGCGAGCTCGCCGAGCAGCTCGTCGTAGTAGCGCACGGCGGGGAACGCGAACGCCTGCCACCAGGCGTCGCCGGCGTTGCGCGTGGTGCCGGGCGTGAGGATGCCGGCGCCGGCCGCGGTGGCCTGGCCGGCGTCCTCGCGGTCGATCACGGTCACCCGCGCCCCCATGCGGCTGGCGCGGTACGCGCACGACAGCCCGGCCAGCCCACCCCCGATCACGATCAGGTCGCTCACGTCGCCTCCCTAGGTATCGGCCGAGCCTCCCCGTGCAGCAGCCGAGAGACGGTCGTCCCGCGCCCCGGCACGCGCCGCGCAGCGGACGGGCACCGCCTAGCCTCGAAGCCCATGGCCCTCACCTCGCCCGTCACGTCCCCACCGCGTAGCTCTCCCGCCGCGGGTCGGCCGCGCCCGCCCGCACGCCGTTGTCGAGCACCAGCGACAGGCAGACGCCCCCTGCCGACCAGCACCAGTGCGGCCAGCGGCGGACGTCGCGGCCCCAGGAGCGCAGCGCGTCCACGGTGGCGTCGGGTATCCCCTCCTCGAGGGCGAGGAGCCCCGGCTCCAGGTTGCCGGGCCAGCTGCTGGCGCGGAAGTTGTAGCTCGCGAAGCGAGGCGCCTCGACCGCCTCCTGCGGCGTCATGCCGAACACGAACAGGTTGAGGAGCACCTGCAGCATGGCCTGCACCTGCCTGTCGTTGCCCGGGCTGGCCATCGCCATCAGCGGGCGGCCGTCCCTGAGCACTAGCACCGGGTTCGGCGTGAGGCGCGGCCGCTTGCCCGGAGCGACCACGTTCGGGTCGTCGTCCTCCAGGAACGACTGCGCGCCGCGCTCGGAGACGTGCAGCCCCAGGCCGGGGATCACGGGTCCGCCGCTGTAGCCGTCGCTGGGCGTGGCGGCGAACAGGTTCCCGTCGGCGTCGACCACGGTCACGCAGCTCGTGTCGGCGGGCGGGCGGCTGGCCGGGACGCCGAAGCCCTCGGTGTGGCGCGCCAGCTCGGGCGCCTCGGCGCGTCCGCCCCGCGGGTCGCCAGGAGGCGGGGGCGAGGCGAAGGCGCTGCCGGCGGACGGCACCAGGGCGGCGCGCGACCGCAGGTAGTCGTCCGACGTGAGCTCGGCCAGGGGCACGTCGCGGTGCCTGGGGTCGCCGAGGTGGGCGTTGCGGTCGGCGAACGCCAGGTCCAGCGCCGAGGCGACGACGTTCACGTACCCGGCGCTGTTGTGGCCCAGCGCCGCCAGGTCGAACTCGCGGAGGATGCCCAGGGCCAGCGCCAGGCTGGGCCCCTGGCTCCAGGGGCCGCAGGTCAGGACCTCGAGCTCGCCGAAGCGGGCGCTCACGGGCGGCGCCACCTCGACCTGGTACAGGGCCAGGTCCTCGTAGCGGAGGTAGCCGCCGTGCTCCCGCATGTACGCGGCCATGCGGTGGGCGATCGGCCCCCGGTAGAAGTGGTCGAGCGCCGCGTCGATGCCGGCCTCGCGGCCCGCGGCGCGCGCCTCGGCCGCCACCAGCTCCTCGAGCGTGGCGGCCAGCTCGGGCTGACGCAGTAGGGTCCCCACTGCGGGCGGCTCGCCGTCCACCAGGTAGAGCCTGGCGTTCTCCGGGTAGCGGCGGTAGACGTGCAGGAACGAGCCGATGGCGTGGCGCATGAACGTGTGCACCGGGAAGCCCTCGGCGGCGTAGCGGCGCGCGGCGGCCGACACCTCGGCGAACGACATCGTGCCGTAGTCGCGCAGGGCCGTCAGCCACGCGGCCGCGGCGCCGGGCACCACGCAGCGCTCGACGCCGTTCGGGATCCCGCCGAAGCGCTCGCGGAGCTCCTTCGCTGTGACCGCGGCCGGCCAGGTCCCGATGCCCGCGATCGTGGCGACGCGCCCGTCCACCGCCAGCGCGATCGGCGCCACGCCGGAGAGCGTGTTCATGTCGGTGTGGACGACGTTGAGGGTGAGGCCCGCGGCCACGCCGGCGTCGACGGCGTTCCCGCCGCGCTGCAGCACGTCGAGCGCGGCGGCGCTGGCGAGGTAGTGGCCGGTAGAGACCATCGCGCGCGGCGCCAGCACCGTGGGTCGTCCGCCGGAAGAGAAGCTGTGGGCGCCGGCCGCGGCGTTGGCGGTGGGGGAGCTGGCGGTCGGGGAGCCGCCCCGTGCGAGGTCGCTGCGGCCGGGTCCTGACGGCTCCTTGCGATCTGTTTCGGACAACTTCGCCTCCTGCGCCACCTCAGGCGAGCTGCACGCGGGGGTCGAGGAACGAGTAGACGACGTCCACGAGCAGGTTCACGACGATGTAGATGAGCGATAGCGCGACGATCGCGCCCTGGATGAGGGGGAAGTCGCGGGCGTAGACGGCGTTCACGACGAGCCGGCCGAGCCCGGGCCAGGCGAACACGGTCTCGGTGAGCACGGAGCCGCCCAGCAGGTTCCCGAACTGGAGGCCGACCTGGGTGGTGACGGGCAGGAGCGCGTTGCGCAGCGCGTGCTTGGCGACGAGACGGACGCGCCGCACGCCCTTCGAGCGCGCGACCGTGACGAACGGCTGGGCGAGCGCCTCGAGCATGCTGGCGCGGGTGAGCCGCATGATGTGCGCCATGCTCGCGATCGAGACGGCGACGGCGGGCATCACGAGGTGCCGCCACGTGCCGGAGCCGGTCGACGGCAGGACGCCCAGGCGCAGGGAGAAGACGAGCATCATCAGCAGGCCCAGCCAGTAGACGGGCGTCGCCAGCGCGAGGCTGGCCACGGTCGTGAGCGCCCTGTCGACCCACGGCGAACGCGTCGTGGCGGCCCACACGCCCAGCGGGAGGCTGACGACGGTCGCCAGCGCGAGCGCGGACACGGCCAGGAGCAGGGTGTGCCCGAACGCCGCGACCAGGGCGTCGAACACCGGCTCGCGGGTGCGGTAGGAGACGCCCATGTCGCCGCGGAGCGCGTCGGACCAGTAGCGCAGGTACTGCTGCCACACGGGATCGTCGAGGCCCAGCTCGGCGTGGACCCGCGCGATCGCCTCCTCGGAGGCGTTCAGGCCGAGGATCTGCGCGGCGGGGTCGCCCGGCGCCAGCCTGATCGCGAGGAACACGGCCGTGACCACGATGACCACGGTCGGGACGGCCTGGAGTAGCCGCCTGAGGATGTACGGCAGCGGGCTCATCGCAGGGCGCTACCCCTCACCCAGCGTCGCCCCCCTCGAGCGCGGGTCGAGCCTGTCCCGCAGGCCGTCGCCGAGCAGGTTGAAGCCGAGCACGGCGAGCATCACGAACAGCCCGCCGAAGGCCGTCACGTGCGGTGCGTTGCGGAGGTACGGGCGTCCCTCGGCGATGGTCTGGCCCCACGAGGGCAGGTGGGCCGGCGCGCCCAGGCCCAGGAAGCTGAGGCCGGACTCGGCCATGATGGCCGTGGCGATCGAGAGGCTCGTGATCACGATCAGCTCGCCGAACGTGTTGGGCAGGACGTGGCGCAGGATCACGCGCGGACGCGACGCGCCCACGGCGTAGGCGGCCGTCACGAAGTCGCGCTCGCGCAGCGACAGCGTGTTCGAGCGCGCGATGCGGGCGAAGACTGGCACGTTCCACAGCGCGATCGCGAACACCAGGTTCCCCAGGCCGGCGCCGGTGACCGCCATGATCAGGATCGCGACGAGGATCTTCGGGACGCTGAGGAGCACGTCCATCGCCCGCATGATCAGCGCGTCCCAGCGCCCGCCGAGGACGCCCGCGGTGAGGCCGAGCGGCGCGCCGATCACGATCGCGGCGGCCACGCTGGACACGCCCACCAGCAGGGAGATGCGCGCGCCGTAGACGAGGCGCCAGAAGAGGTCGCGCCCGAGGGTGTCGGTCCCGAGGAGGTGCTCAGCCGAGGGCGGCTGGAGGCGGTCGAGCAGGTCGCCGTCGTCCGGCCCCACCGGCGCGAACCAGTCGACGCCCACCGCGCCCACCACGAACAGCAGGCTCAGCAGCCCGCCGACGACGAGGCCGGAGTTGAGCTTCAGGGGACGGCGCACGGGGCGCCGCCCCGCTTCGCTCCTCAGGCTGGGTACCGCGCTAGCGACTCGCGATCACTCTCCCACGCTGACGTTCAGGAAGCTGACCTTCTCGAGCGGGTGGGCCGCGAAGCCCTCCACGCCCGGCCTGGCCGCGTGCAGGTCGCTCTGCCAGTAGAGGGGCACCCACAGGTACTCCTCCGCGATGGCGTCGAGGATCTCGCGGTAGGCCGCGACACGCTCCTCGGGGTCGGTGATCGTCTGGGCGGTGAGGATGTCGTCGTCGACCGACGTGACGTACTGGTTGTAGTTCGTGCTGCTGCTGTGGAAGATGATCGTCATCACGTAGTCGATGTCGCCGGTGCTCACGCCCGCGCCGAACAGGAAGAGCCCCAGGTCCTTGGCGAAGATGTGGTCGCGGTACGTCTCCCACTCGTACGTGCCGAGCTCCACCTCGGCCCCCAGGTCGCGGGCCAGGCTGGCCCGCAGGTACGCGCCGATCTCGGCGTCCTTCGGGTACCGGTTCGTAGTCGTGTAGAGCGTGAAGCTCAGGCGCTGGCCGTCCTTGACCCTGATGCCGTCCGGCCCGACCTGCCAGCCGGCGGCGTCGAGCGCGGCGGCGGCCGCCTCGGGGTCGTAGACGAGCTGGTGCTCCATCTCGCTGACACCGAAGACGTTCGGCGAGAAGGAGGCCTGGGTGGCCGGCCTATGCAGGCCCTCGAGGATCGCCGCGCCGATGCCCTCGCGGTCGACCGCCATGGTGATCGCCTCGCGCACGGCGACGTCGTCGAAGGGCGGCTGGTTGGGGTTGAACCACAGGAACACCGTGCGCAGCGTCTCGGCCTTGTACGTCTGGAACTGCCCCTCGGCCTCGAGCCGCAGGAAGTCGGGCTCGGGCACCTGGAGGATGAGGTCGACCTCGCCCGACTCCAGCGCGATGACGCGCGAGCTGCCGTCGGGGATGTAGCGGAACACGACGCCGTCGAGGAGCGGCAGGCCGTCCTGCCAGTAGTCCGGGTTGCGCTCGAGGGTGATCGACTGACCCGTGACCCACTCGACGATGCGGAACGGGCCCGTGCCCACCGGCTGGCGGCCGAAGCCGTCGCCCAGCTCCTGGTAGGCGGTGGGGCTGATGATCGCGTTGCCGAGCTGCGCGAGGTTGTTGATGAACGGCGCGAACGGCTGCTTGAGGACGAACCTCACGGTGAGGTCGTCGACGACCTCGACGCGGTCGAGCTGGCTCAGCAGCGTCACGTAGCGGCTCTGCCGGCCGTCGACCTCGCCCAGGGCGCGGTCGAACGTGAACTTCACGGCCTCGGCGTTCAGAGGCGTGCCGTCGTGGAACGTCACGCCCTCGCGCAGGGTGAACGTGTACTCGAGGCCGTCGTCCGAGACCTCCCAGCCGGTGGCCAGGTGGGGCTGGAGGACCATGTTCTGGTCGAAGGCGACCAGGGTCTCGAAGATGCTCTCCTGGACGACGGAGGAGGGCCCGCCGGCGTCGAGCTGCGGGTCTAGGGTGGGTGGCTCGGTCGGCGCCCCGACCGTGATGGTCCCCTTCGCGGCGGCGAGGCCGAGGAACGCCGCCGCGAGGAGGGCGACGAGGTGCCGGAGGCGACGCCCGGCTGCCGTGGACCTACGGACTTCTCCCATTGCTGCTCCTTCCGCCCCCCGCCTCGAGGCCCTCGAGGATCAGCGTCTCCACGCGCAGAAGCGTCTCGTGGACGGTGGCGCGCGCCCGCTCCGGGTCGGCCGCCGCCAGCGCCTCGACGAGCGCGCGGTGGTTCTCGTTCGACAGCTCGACCAGGCCGGGCAGCGGCTCCCAGTCGCCGCGCGCGCCGAGGATCAGCTCGTGGATGAGGGTCCAGATCTGGGTGAAGACGACGTTGCCGGCGACGCGGCAGACAGTCGCGTGGAACCGCATGTCGAGCGCGAAGTAGGCGTCGAAGTCGTCGACCTCCGCGCTGGCCTCCATGGCCTGCACCTGGCGCCGCAGCTCGGCCAGGTCGCCGTCGGTGCGCCGCGCCGCGGCCAGCGCCGCGATGTCGCCCTCGACGTAGCGACGGGCCTCGTAGAGGTGCACGATGTCGAGCCGCTTCGCGGCGAGATCGACGCGCAGGTCCTGGTGCAGCACGGCCACGAGCGCCCGGGGCCCGACGACGGTGCCGTCGTGGCTGCGCTCGAGTATCCCGACCACCTGCATCGCCTTCAGCGCCTCGCGCACCGAGTTGCGGCTCACGCCGAGCTGCTCGGCGAGCTGCAGCTCGTTGGGGACGGGGTCGCCCGGGCGGAGCTCGCCGGCGCGTATCCGCTCGGCGACCTGCTCGATGATCGTGTCGGTGACGGTCTGCTTCCTGATCTTCTCGAGCGTCAGCATGCGTCCTGGTGGAGCGGGCCGGCGCCCATGGGCGTCGGGCCGACCGGTTGCCCGGTTGTCGGACAACGGTCGACCTCGAGAACGCTGGCGGCGCCGCTTGCCCCCACTCGGGCGACCTCCTCTCGGTGTTCCGAGGAGGTTAAGCGCGGGGGCTGGGGCGTGTCAACGGAGCGTTGGAGCGCGGCGCGTCGTCGCGACCCTGGGGCGCTCTCGGCGTCGCGGCCCCATCCCGGTACGGGCTTTGCCTCTCCCGGCGTCGGGCTAGAATCGCTCGTCGTTGCGACGGGGGAGGGAAGGACGGTGCCCACGATGGACTTCGGGAGGTTGAGGCGGGTCCTGGCGGCCTGCGCGCTGCTGCTGCCGCTCGCGGCGGCGCTGGCTCAGGAGGAGCCGGTCGCGGGCGGGACGGCGATCGTCGTGCTGGGGGCCGACCCCGAGCACCTGAACCCCGGCATCAGCACCAGCTACCCGGTCGGTGCCGTGGGCGCCAACATCTACAGCGGCCTCGTGCGCCTGAACGCCGAGGGGCGTCCCGAGGGCGACCTCGCCGAGTCGTGGACGGTCTCGGACGACGGCCTCGTGTACACGTTCACGCTGCGGGAGGCGACGTTCCACGACGGCACGCCCGTGACGAGCGCCGACGTGGCCTACAGCATGAACGAGGTCGAGGGACCGAACCACGGGCGCTTCCTCAACGCCTACCAGCGCATCGCGGCGATCGAGACGCCCGACGAGCGGACCGTCGTCATCAGGCTCTCCGAGCCGTACGCCCCGCTCATCAGCCTCCTCACCGTCTTCGACGCTCCCGTGCTCCCGCGCCACGTCTACGAGGGCACCGACCCGCTGACGAACCCGGCGAACTTCGAGCCCGTCGGGTCGGGTCCGTTCAGGTTCTCGGAGTGGGTGCGAGGCGAGCGCGTGGAGATCGTCCGCAACGACGACTACTTCCGCGAGGACGAGAGGGCGCTGCTCGACCGCATCATCTTCCGCATCGTGCCGCAGGACGTGGCCCGGTCGACGGCCATAGAGGTGGGCGAGGCCGACCTCCTGTGGGGCTTCTACCTGCCGCCAGCCGACCTGCCGCGCCTCGAGGCGAACCCCGACGTCCAGACCTGGCAGGGCATCACGATCCCGGCCCTCTACTTCGTGTTCGTCAACACCCAGTCCGAGGGCCTCTCCGACCCGCGCGTGCGCCAGGCGCTGATGCACGCCATCGACATCGAGCAGATCGTCGAGCAGGCGCAGGGCGGCCTGGGGCAGGCCGCGTCCGGTCCGTTCGGGGCGGGCTTCGCCTACGCCTACTCCGAGGAGACCGACTACCGCACGCTCTACCCCTACGACCCCGAGCGGGCGCGCGAGCTGCTCGCCGAGGCCGGCGTGAGCGACCTGACGCTGCGGTTCGTCTACGACTCGGCGCGCAGCGCGTTCGCGTCCGCCGGCGAGATCATGCGCGACCAGCTCAGGCAGGTGGGCATCACGCTCTTGCTGGAGCCGGCGGAGCGCGCCGTGATGGTCGACCGCGTCTACAACCGCGACTACGACCTCAGCATGCAGTCGTTCACCTCGGGCGGCGACCCGGCGATCGGGTACCACCGCATCTACCTCTCGGCCGAGCCCGGCACGCCGTTCGTGAACGCCACCGGCTACTCGAACCCCGAGGTCGACGAGCTGCTGGCCGAGGCCGGCGCCCTGGCCGACCAGGACGCCCGCGCCCAGGTCTACGACCAGGTGTTGGAGGTCCTCGCCAGGGACCTGCCCGTGCTCGTGATGTTCGACGAGCTGAACACCGAGGCCGCCTCCGCCGACCTGCGCGGCATGCGCACGCTGCTCGACCAGCGCGACGGCCTCGAGTTCCTCTGGTTCGCCCGCTGAGGCGGCGAGGCTGGCAGAGCTGCCGCGCCGGGGTTCGGCCCCGGCGCGGCTCGTTGAGGTAGGCGGAGCGTGAGCGGCGCGAGCGAGGCAGGCAGGAGCGTCTGGTCCTACGTGCTGGGGCGCGTGCTCAACGCCGTGCCGCTGGTGCTTGGCGTGGTCGTCGTGAACTTCCTGCTGCTGACGCTGGCGCCCGGCGACCCGGTCACGGCCCTGGTGGGCGACTACCCGGCGCCCCCCGACTACGTCGAGCGCGTGAGACAGCAGTACGGCCTCGACAGGCCCCTGCCCGAGCAGCTCGTGAGGTACGTGGCCAGCGTGCTGCGCGGCGACCTCGGCTACTCGTTCGCGAACCGCCAGCCGGTGGCGACGCTGCTGCTCGAGCGCCTGGGACGCACCCTCGTCCTCATGCTCACGACTGTCGTCGTCGCCTCCGCCGTGGGCCTGGCCCTCGGCGTGCTCGCGGCCAGGCGTCCCCACTCCGTGACCGACGCGGCCGCCACCGGCTTCGCGCTCGCCGGCTACGCCGTGCCGGAGTTCTGGCTGGGGCAGATCCTGATCCTCGTGTTCGCCGTCTGGCTGCAGTGGCTGCCGGCCGGCGGCTTCCGCAGCGTCAGGGAGAGCTACGAGGGGTTCGCCGCCCTGCTCGACCACGCCCGCCACATGCTCCTGCCCATGGCGGCGCTGTCGTTCCGGTACATGGCCATCACCACTCGGCTGACGCGAGCGAGCCTGCTCGAGGTCATGAACACGCAGTACATCGTCGCGGCGCGCGCCCGCGGCATCTCCGAGCGGACGATCCTGTGGCGGCACGCGCTGCGGGCCGCGGCGCTGCCCGTCGTAACCGTGATCGGCTACAACTTCGGGTTCATCGTGGCCGGCTCTGCGCTGGTGGAGACCGTGTTCGGCTGGCCGGGCATCGGCCGCCTCATGTACGACTCGATCTTCGCGCGCGACTACCCCGTGCTGCTGGGGATCCTGCTGCTCGTCTCCGTCACGGTCATCGTCGTCAACCTCGTCACCGACGTCCTCTACTCGGTCCTCGACCCGCGGGTGAGGTACTGATGTCGGCGCGAGGGGCCGCCGTA
This sequence comes from Trueperaceae bacterium, assembly GCA_036381035.1. Taxonomy (NCBI): domain Bacteria; kingdom Thermotogati; phylum Deinococcota; class Deinococci; order Trueperales; family Trueperaceae; species Trueperaceae bacterium. The sequence goes on from DASVDQ010000065.1 coordinate 22,572, forward strand.
CGCCTGCCGCGACCCGCCGGCGGCTCCGGCAGCGCGCGGGCGGCTTGGCGGCGCTTCCGTCGCCACCGCGGCGGCCTGTTCGGGCTCACCGTCGTGGCGCTGCTCGTCGCCGTGGCCGTCCTGGCGCCGCTGCTGGCGCCGCACGACCCGTTCACGACCTCGCGCGACGCGTTCCTGCTGCCGCTTGTCGACGGCAGCCACCCGCTCGGCACCGACCACCTGGGACGCGACCTGCTCTCGAACCTGCTGTGGGGCGCGCGCGTGTCCCTGATCGTCGGCGTCGCCGCCGCCCTCACCGCCACGGTGATCGGGGTGGTCGTCGGGGCGTTCGCCGGCTACGCGGGAGGCCGCGTCGACGAGCTGCTGATGCGCCTCACCGAGTTCTTCCAGGTGATCCCGCGCTTCGTCCTCGCGCTGATCGTCGTCGCGCTGTTCGGGTCGGGCCTCCTCAACCTCGTGCTCGTGATCGGGGTGCTCTCGTGGCCGCAGACGGCGCGGCTCGTGCGCAGCCAGTACCTGAGCCACAAGACGATGCAGTACGTCGACGCCGGCCGGGCCCTCGGCATGCGCGACCTCAAGCTGATCTTCTCCGAGATCCTGCCCAACGTGATGGCGCCCGTCCTCGTCGTCACGTCGCTGGACGTCGCCCAGGCGATCCTGCTCGAGGCCAGCCTGGGCTTCTTCGGCCTCGGCGACCCCAACCAGCCGTCGTGGGGCGCGCTGCTCAACGCCGCGCAGGACTACATCAGACGGGCATGGTGGATGAGCGTGTTCCCCGGCCTGGGCATCTCCCTGGCCGTCCTGGGCTTCAACCTCCTGGGCGACGGGCTCACCGAGGCCTACGACCCGAGGATGCGAGTGAGGTGAGCGTCACGGTGGCTGCAACGAACGACATCCAGAGGCACGTGCGGGCGAGGACGGGCGACGTCGCGCCGTACGTGCTGATCCCGGGCGACCCGGGGCGGGCCGAGCGCATCGCGCAGCGGTTCGCCGGCGCGCGCGAGGTGGCGCGCAACCGCGAGTTCGTCCTGTTCACCGGCGAGACGGAGAGGGGAACGCCGATAAGCGTCTGCTCCACGGGCATCGGCGGGCCCTCGGCCTCCATCGCCGTCGAGGAGCTGGCGCGCATCGGCGCCACGCACTTCATCCGCGTCGGCTCCGCGGGCGGCAGGCAGCCCGACATCCCCATCGGCTCGGTCGTGGTCGTGACGGCCGCCTACCGCGGCGACGGCACGTCGCTCGACTACATGCCGCTCCCGTACCCCGCCGTCGCCGACCTCGACGTGACGCTGGCCCTGCGCGCGTCCGCCGAGGAGGTCCTCGGCAGGCGGGCGTACGAGGGCGTCGCCTACACGCGCGACGCCTTCTACCGCCGCGACGACGGCCTCAACCGGCTGTTGACGGAGGCCGGGGTCGTGGCCGCCGAGCAGGAGTGCGCCACCGTGTTCGTGGTGGGCGCGCTGCGCCGCGTGAAGGTGGGGGCGGTCCTCGGCACCGACTCGAACATCTTCCTCGACCCCCAGCCGACGCGCGAGGAGAAGGAGCGCCTCTACCAGCAGGTGGAGCGCCAGACCATCGCCATCGCGATCGACGCCGTCGACCGCCTGCACGGGGCGCGATGAGGCGCGGCTGGGTGGCGCCGGGAGGGACCGGGTCCGCTCGCGTCGGTGAGGCGCGGGGCGGGACGGGGGCTGAGGAGGGGTACACGGCCGCGCGCGGGACCTACGCTCCACGCGGACCGGGCTTCGGGCACGACGCTGGCACCTTCTCCAGGCGGCATGCGCACGGACCGGCTCGCGACCTGCTCGTCACCGGCGCCAACGTCGTCGACGTCGTCACTCAGGCCGTCTACCGCGGCTGGTTCACGGTCCTGGACGGCCGCTTCGTGGAGGTCGAGGAGGGCGACGGCCCCGCGCCCGGAGAGGTGGAGGCGGCGGAGAAGCTCGACCTGGGCGGGGCGCACGTGCAGCCGGGGATGATCGACGTCCACATGCACATCGAGAGCAGCCTCGTCACCCCGCGGCGCTTCGCCGAGGGCGCCCTGCCCCGCGGCACGACGGCCGTAATGCAGGACCCGCACGAGGTGGCGAACGTGCTCGGCGCGCCGGGCATCAGGTGGATGGTCGAGGCCTCGCGCGGCCTGCCGCTGCGCGTCTTCTCGGCGGTGTCGAGCTGCGTGCCCGCCACGTCGCCCGACATCGAGACGCCCAACGCCTCGATCTCGCCCGCCGAGGTCACCGAGCTGGCCGACGAGCCCGACGTGCTCGCGCTCGGCGAGGTCATGGACTTCCAGGGCCTCGTCGCCGGCGACGACCACCTGGAGGCGATGGTCGCGGCGGCCCACGCGGCCGGCCTCTCGGTCGAGGGACACGTCCCGTCCCTGACGGGCACGGCGCTGTCGCGCTACGCGGCGTTCGGCGTCCGCTCCGACCACACGCTGATGACCGCGCCCAAGCTCCTCGAGCAGCTCCGGAAGGGCCAGTGGGTGATGGTGCAGGAGAAGTCGGTGACCGAGGAGGTCGTGCGCGCGGTGATGAGCCTGCCCGACCGCAGCCGCGTCCTGCTCGTCACCGACGACGTCATGCCGAACCGCCTGACGTCGGGCCACCTCGACCGCATCGTCTCCCTGGCCGTGCAGCGCGGCTGGGACCCGCTCGACGCCATCGCCGCGGCCACGCTCAGGCCGGCCACCTACCTCGGCCTCGCCGACCTCGGCCTGGTGGCGCCCGGCGCCCTCGCCGACTTCGTCGTCACCGACGGCCCGGCCTCCTACCCGCCGCGCCTCGTCTACGTGGGCGGCAGGCTCGTGGCTCAGGAGGGCGCGACGGTCGTGCCCTCGTCGCCGTCGCCGGAGCCGTCCACGCCGGACGGGCTCGCGCAGGCCTTCGACGCCGACGCCCCGCGCCGCGACTGGTTCCTGCTGCGTGTCCACGGGCGCGTCCGGGCGCGCGTGATCGTGGCGAACGAGCGCAACTCGTTCACGACCCTCGAGGAGCGCCTCGTCGACGTCGCGGACGGCGTGCCGACCGACGAGGAGCTCGCCCTCGCCACGGTGGTGCCGCGCGCGCGGCTGCGTCCGGGCGCGGCGGCGCGCCAGCCGGTCGTGGGGCTCGTCGCCGGACTGGGCCTGCGCCGCGGCGCCTTCGCCACGACGTTCGCCCACGACAGCCACAACCTCTTCGTCGTCGGCCGCGACCCCGACGCGATGCTCGCGGCCACGCGAGCGGTGCTGGGTGCCGGCGGCGGCATGGCCTTCGCCGCGGCGGGCGACGCCGATCCCGTCTCGTTGCCCCTACCCCTGGCCGGCCTCCTCTCCGACGACCCCGTGCCCGAGGTCGCCCGGCGCTTCGACGCCATCGAGCGGGCCCTGGTGGAGGCGGGCATGCGCCACGCGAACCCCCTCCTCCTGCTGACCCTGCTGCCGCTCTCGGTGAGCCCCGACTTCAAGCTCACCGACAAGGGCGTCGTTGACGTGCAGGCGCGCGCGGTGCTGCCGCCGCTGGCGGAGGCGTGAGCCCCGCCGCTGCCCGGGGCGCCAACGGCCCCGGCACCGCCGAGCTGGAGCGGCTGACCGCCGAGGTCGCCTCCTTGCTGGCCAGCCTATGCGAGGTCCCGAGCCCCAGCCGCGACGAGCGGGTCATGGCCGACCTCCTCTCGGCACGCTTCCGGGACCTGGGCGCCGCCGTCACGGAGGACGACGCGGGCGCGTCCACGGGCGGCAACGCCGGGAACCTCGTCGCCGAGCTGCCGGGTGGCCGACCGTGTCGCGTGCTGCTGGCCGCGCACATGGACACCGTGCCCCTGGTGCCGGGAGAGCCGCTGCGCGCCGTGGTCGAGGGCAGCGTCGTGCGCTCGACGGGACGGCAGGTCCTCGGCGCCGACGACAAGGCCGGCGTGAGCGTCGTGCTCACGCTGTTCCGCCGCCTGGCGGCCCTGCCCGCCGAGCGCAGGCCGACGCTCGTCGCCGCGATCACCGTGTGCGAGGAGCTGGGCCTCGAGGGCGCGCACCACCTCGACGTCGGCTCCCTCGGCGTCGACTTCGGCTACTCGTTCGACGGCGAGGTGCCGGTGGGCGAGCTGGTCGCCGCCGCCGTCGCCAAGGAGGACCTGACCATCGCCGTGCGGGGCCGTCGCGCCCACGCCGCCCTCGAGCCGGAACGAGGCGTCCACGCCGTGCTGGCCGCGGCCGAGGTCGTGAGGTCCTTCCCGCTGGGCCGCGTGGCGGAGGACCAGGTGGCGAACGTGGGTCGGATCGAGGGCGGAGGCGCCACGAACGTCGTCCCCGACGAGGTGACGCTGCGCGCCGAGGCCAGGGCGTTCACCGGCGCGCGGCTCGACGAGCTGGTGGAGCGCATCGTCGCCGGTGCCGAAGCTGCCGCGGCGCCCCTCGGCGCCGGCGTGAGCGTGGAGCGCAGGCGGCTCTACGACGGCTACGAGCTGGACGAGTCCGCCGAGCCCGTCCGTCGCCTGGTCTCCGTCGCCGCCCGGCACCGCCTCTCGCCGCGGTTGGTGAGGTCGATAGGCGGCTCGGACACGAACGTGTTCAACCAGAAGGGCGTGCCGACGGTGAACGTCGGCCTGGGCATGCACGACATCCACTCGGTGGCCGAGTGGATCGACGCCGCGGACCTGGCGCGGGTCGTCCTCTGGGTCGAGGACGCGCTCCTGAGCGGCTGAGCGGAGCCGGGCCAGGCGACCTCTCGGACGGGCCTGCCCCCTGTGGAGCGACCGGCATTGAAACGCTGCTGACACGGTCGGAAGCGACCATCGGCGTCGAAAGGGAGGCATCCCATGATCGACGCCACCAGAACCGTCACCGCCCTGGGCCCGAGGTCCCTCGCCCTGCGCGCGCTCGCCGCCGCGCTGACGCTCGCCCTCGCGGCGTGCGGGACCGTCCCGGAGCCGCCGGCAGGTCCGCCGGAGGGCCCGCCGGAGGGCGAGCCGCCGTCGCTGACGGTCACGCTCGCGAGCGCCGCCGTGAACCTGCTGAGAGGGGCCGCGGCGGACGTCGAGGTCACGGTCACGCGCGCCGGTCAGCCGTCCGGCGACGTGACCCTCTCCGTGGCCGGCGCGCTGCCGCCCGGCGTGAGCGCGACGTTCGCGCCGGACACGCTCGGCTCCGGCGAGACGGAGAGCGTCCTCACCGTCGCGACCACCGCCGAGGCCAGCGCCGGCACGTTCGACGTCCAGGTCGTGGCCGCGTCCGCGGACGCGGGGAACGGCGCCGCCGAGGCCACAGCCCAGCTCGTCGTCGACGTGGACGGCCTCACGGTCGAGGGACGCGTCGTCGACCTCTACGGCGTGCCGTTGCGGGACGTCCTTGTCGGCAGCCAGGGCGCGACCGACGTGACGAGGGCCGACGGTACCTTCACCCTGGCCGACCTGGCGGTCCCCTACGACCTGATGGCCGCTAGACGCGACGTGGAGGTCCTGCAGGAGTACCAGGGCCTCAGCACCCCTACACCGGAGCTCGTGATCTTCCAGGACTTCGAGGCCCCCGACCTCGCGAGCAGCGCGAGGATCTCCGGGGACGTGGCGGGCGGGGGCGCGTTGGCCGCGGACGAGGAGGTGTACGCGTGCGTCGAGGGCACCGCGATCGTCGTCTTCGGGTGCAGCTACGTCCGCTCGGGCGAGACCGCCTACGAGATCGAAGCGACGTGGCTCTCGCCGGCGCCGCAGAAGGTGCGGGTCCATGCGTTCCTGGCTCACGTGGTGGGCGATACCGTCATCGACTTCCGCGGCTACGACACGTTCGAGGTCGACGTAGCCGACGGTGACGACTTGTCCAAGGCGCTGGGCTTCGACGCGGTCGAGACGAGGTCGCTGACGGGGAGGATCTCGCCGTGGAGCGGCCCCACCCCGCCTGCCGTCGTAGAAGCCGTCGCCGCCGTGCGCTTCAGCGACAAGCTGTCGATCACGATCTCGGCCGCCGGGTCGACGGGGCCGTTGGCCATGCCCGTGCCCGCCCTGCCCGGGGAGGACTGGGAGTACGACCTGGCAGTGGCCGGGTACGAGTACACGCCCTTCACCAGCAGCAGGGTCTGGCTCACGGCCGCCGGGCTCGACGCCGGCGAGGTGGTGCTGCCCGACGCGCCCGGACTGGTCAGGCCCGAGCACGGGGCCTTCGACGTCACGCTCGAGACGGAGTTCGAGGTGGCGGGGCTCACCGGGCAGGCCAAGACCTTCTACTGGGCCCCCACGACCTTCGGCGGACCGGTCTTCGCGGTGACTACGACGGAGGACGTCGTCACGCTGCCCGACCCGAGCGAGCTCGGGCTCGGTCTGCCCAAGCCCTGGGGCGCCTACCGCTGGGGAGTCGTGAGCACGCAAGACGGCAGCGTCGACGACGCGCTCGCGGGGATGCTGGAGCTCTGGTCGGCGGTCGCCTCGCTCATGAACTTCGTGGGCGGTGCCCCCACCGCGGACGGCCAGGTGGTGGAGGCGGGGGACCGGGAGTTCACCTTCGACCCGTGCTGCGCGGTCGGCGCGGACATGGTGCCGTGAGGGTGGCACAAAGTGCATTAGTGTGGCGGGGCATCGACCCCGCCGCACTCGCTTGTGACCTCACAGGTCCCCCGGGTCGGGCAGACTGGGTCACGGTCCTTGTCGGTCGTGGAGTTGGAGTGTAGCCCGCGTCGAAGAGTTTGGCGGTGTTCAGACTGAGCCGCCGGCGCTTCACCTGGCGGCACGTGACGACGGGACCGGGATGGGACTAGTCAACTGGGCCACACCTGTCCGAAGACTCTCAAGAAATTGCCGCCTAGGAAACCGCCGATCTGTTGGTCGTCGTAGCCGCGTGCGGCGAGGGCGTCAATGAGGTTCCAGACCTGGCTATAGGTGTTGAAGTCCGCCAGCGCGCGCATAGGCGAACGGACGTCTCCGCAGACGTGTCTCGCATAGTCCTTCCCGACCTGCACGTAGTCCGGTTCGCCCCAGGGATCCGTCGTGTGATACGGATAGGTGCCTAGGCTCATATCGGTGCCTATCCCCACGGTGTCGGTGGACCCCGTCAGTTGCACAACGTAGTCCACGTGGTCGATGAAGTCGGAGAGCGTGGGCCATGTCGTCTGGCCCTGCTTCAAACAGAACGGTCCGAACGGAGCTAGCCCGATGACCCCGCCTCGGGCGGTGCAGGCGAGGATCTGCTCGTCCGTGATGTTCCTGGGCGAGTCCACGAGCGCTCGGACGTTCGAGTGGCTGAAGACGATCGGCTGTGAGCTGAGGTCGATCATCTCCAGGGTCGACCGGCGGCCGACGTGCGAGCCGTCGAGCAGCAGGCCCAGCCGATTGGCCTCAGCGACGACCTGCTTGCCGAACGCGGTCAGCCCGTTATCACTGCGTTCGAGGCAGCCGTCGCAGATGTGGTTCATGCGGTTGTAGGCGGGCAGCATCATGCGCAGGCCGAGCCTCACCATGGCCTCGATGCGGTGCAGCTTGGCGCCGATCCACTCACCGCCCTGGGCGTGCATGAGCAGTGCGGCCCCACCGGTCTCCTTCGCGGTGACTATGTCCTGAGCCGACAACGCTAGCCGGAGGTTCGGGTTCTGGCGCACCACCAAGTGCCAGAACATGAGGCCTTCGACCGCGTCCTCGAAGTCGTCGTGCACGCGCCAGGCCGTGACGGAATAACACGTCGCCCCGTGGCGGTGAGCGTTCGCGAAGTCGGCATCGGGCCAGGCCTGCATACACCCGTCGATGAACACATACGGATGGTCGCGTTCGAGGATCGGGTGAAAGCCCTTGTTCTCTCGCAGCTCTTGCGTCGGCACGGCTCCTCCAATGCTGCCCTCTGGGGAGGGCGCCGGCGCCTGTTCCGGTCGCTGCCGGTGCCGGGCCGGTTGTAGCTGTCTGAGCGTTATGCTACACTCATACGAACCGCAGGTCAAAGAGGCGCGAACCCCGTCTCTGTGCGCGCGGCACGTGCGAGGCGTCAGCCGATCGCACGGTTATAGGTCCGGCCCATGCGGCCAACGCAGGAGCCCACGGGCGGCACGGCGAGCGGCCGTGCCCGCGTCGGAGTGGAGGTCGGTGTCATCGACGATCTGTTAGCGCTGCACGAGTCCTTGAGGCCCAGGCTGACGATCTGCGAGCCGGGTGAGGTTCTCATCGTCCACGGTGTGCGGTTGATCGACGGGCTCGGTTCGGAGCCGAGGGACGGGATGTCCCTACTGGCCAAGGGCGGGGTCATCGAGCGCGTTGGGCCAGACTCGAGCCTCTCCGGCGACGCCGAGCCAGGTGCGACGGTGCTGGACGGCAGGGGCCTAACGCTCATGCCGGGCATGATCGATGCCCACTTCCACTTCACGGGCAGACCCAAGGACCCGGCCAAGCGGGAGCTCGAAGCGAACGATGACATCAGGGTCCTGCGCGCTGCCCGCGATGGCCTGATCCTCCTCAACGCCGGGTTCACCGCTGTCAAGAGCATGGGGCATGGGCGGCCTGCAGTCGTGGACGCGCTCAAGCAGGCCATGGGGGAGGGGTTCCTCGTCGGGCCGACCATCCGCCACTGCGGGTGGGCGTTCTCGCAGAGCGGCGGACACGGCATCAACCCGGGCTGGCCGTTGGACCTCGTGGAACAGCGACTCCCCCGCAGCGCTTTCGCCGACGGGATCGACGGCTGCCGCGTGGCGGTGCGGCGCAACTTCGGCGAGGGTGCCGACTTCGTGAAGCTCTATGCGACGCAAGGCCTGAACACGAGCCCGCAGGACAGGATGAACATCCCCAACTACACCTTCGAGGAGCTGAAGGTGATGGCGGACGAGGCTCACAGGCACCGGACACTGGCGTCCGCGCATGCGACCGGCACGGAGGGAGCGATCAACGCTGTCAGGGCCGGCATCGACACGATCGAGCACGGCCCCGACTGCCTGGACGAGGACGGAGAAGAGCTGCTCGACCTCATGGTCGAGAAGGGAACGCTCTTCGTGCCGACCCTCGCCTTCGCGAGCAAGGTGCAACACCGCCCGACGTTCACGCCCGAGATGAAGGAACGCGCAGCTCGCCGGTACATGGGCAAGCTGGACTTCGTGGGGGCAGCGATAGCCAAGGGCGTGCGTATCGCGGCTGGCACGGACTATTCGACACTGCCGCTGGTCGGTCGCAATGCGGAAGAGATCAAGGCCCTACACGAGGCCGGACTGAGCACGGTAGAGGCGATCGCGGCCGGCACCTCGCGAGCGGCAGAGGCGATGGGGCTCGGCCATCTGCTGGGGGCGGTGCGCCCCGGTCTGGCAACCGACCTTCTCCTCGTGGATGGCGATCCGAGCGCTGACATCGACGTCCTATGTGACCCCGAACGCATCGTCCGCATCGTCAAGGCCCGTCACACATGGCGGGCGCCGGCACCGCTGTGAGCTCAGAGACCCGGACCACTCCCTTGGTGTCGCTGAACACCAAGCTCCCGAGTTCTCGACGGAACGACCTAGGAGGTAGGCGAATGGCAGCAAGACAACAGCGTAGGCCCTTGCGCACCCTCGCGATCGCATGGGGTCTTCTCGCGACCGTGGCGATGGGCCAAGCGCAGGCGCAGGCTCCGGCGGCGGGCGAGAAGGTCCCCGAGCTCCTGCTCATAGGCTGGACCCTCTCCGCGGACCCCGTCCGGTACGAGATCGGCGAGATGTTCGTGAACGACATGAAGCGTTACCTCGGCGTCGATGTCCGGCACCTCACCCTCGAGTCGGAGGCCAAGGAGCCGTACTACAGGTCCGAGACCGACTACGCCTTCTCCTTCTCCATCACGGGTCTTGCGGCGAGACCTTGGACCGTGGATCCCGACGAGACGCTCGGCCGGTTCCACTCGCGCAACATCTACGACGGCGGGACGAACCAGTGGGGATACAACAGCCCAGAGTTCGATGCGCTGATCGATGCTCAGAAGACCGAGCTCGATGTCGAGAGACGCCGGCAGCTCGTCTACGACGCGCAACGCGTCATGTACGAGGACGTCGGCGCCCTGAACCTGTACGCGATCCAGATCGTCGGCTTGTACAACAAGGACCTCTTCACGAACTTCGTGCCCATGTACGGCACGGGCGCGTTCAACTTCTGGAACGCCATCGAGCTCGAACCCCTCACAGATCAGCGCGTCCTGCGGGTCGCGAACGTCGGTGAGCCGGGCTCGCTGAACGTGGTCCAGTCGAGCCTGGGTGAGCTCGAGATCCTCCAGCAGATCTTCGATACCTTGGTCCGCATCAACCCTCAGGGCGAGACGGTGCCCTGGATGGTCACCGATATCCAGAGCCCCGATCCCCAGACGTTCGTGATGACCCTGAGAGACGACCTCAAGTGGCACGACGGCGTCCCCCTGACGGCGGAAGACGTCGTGTTCACCTTCGACTACTACAAGGAGAAGGGGCAGCCCCGCCTCGACGGTCCGCTGCGCCAGATCGCGTCGGTAGAGGCCCTCGACGAGCGCAGCGTGAAGTTCACCCTGAACGCTCCATCAGCTTCGTTCCTCACCGTAGTGCTCGGCCAGGCGTTCATCCTTCCCAAGCACATCTGGGAGAACGTCGCTGAGCCCCACACCCTGAGCGTGATCGAACATCCCGAGCTGATGATCGGCAGCGGTCCGTTCAAGTACGAGCACTGGCGCCTTGGAGAAGAGATCTACGTCTCGGCCGTGAAGGACTACTTCGCGCCGCCGAAGATCGACGGCATCAGGCACATCGCCTACGCCGACAACGACGCCGCCTTCGTGGCGATGCGAACGCAGAACGCCGACATCACCTCGCGGCCGGTCCTGCCTGACCAGGCCAAGGAGGCCGAGAACTTCCCGTTCCTGGCGATCAGTCGGCCCGTGGACATCAGCGCGCGGTACATGGCCTTCAACTTCCGCAGGCCTCCCACCAGCGACGTGGCCTTCAGGCGCGCGGTCGCATACATGATCCGGTACGACTACATCGTCGACACGCTCCTCGCCGGCGACGGTTCGAACTGGAACACCGGCCTCATCACCCCCGGCAACAGCGCGTGGGCGAACACGGAGCTCGAGCAGTTCACGTTCGACCCCGAGAAGGCGCGCGCCATCCTCGAAGAGGCCGGCTACACCTGGGACGCCGAGGGCAACTTGCACTTCCCAGCGGACATGGGGAACTGAGAGAGATCTAGCTTGCTCAGGTTCGTCGGCGAACGTTTGGTCCAGGCGCTCATCACCGTCTGGATCATCCTCACGGTCCTGTTCGTGGTCTTCCGGCTCATGCCGGGAGACCCGGCATCCTTTCTCGTCGATCCCAACCTGCCTGAAGAAGCGCGGCAACTGGTGCGGGAGAGCCTCGGGCTCGACAGGCCCGTGGCTCTCCAGTACCTGCAGTACATGTCGGACCTGGCCACTGGAGACCTAGGTAGGTCCCTGTGGTACCGGGCGTCCGTGAGCCTGATCATCGGGGAGAAGCTCGCAGCGACGCTGATCCTCGCGCTCGCATCCTTCATCATCTCCTACGGCGTCGGAATCGTCGGGGGCGTGATCTGGGCCGCCACGAGAGGAAGCCGCTTCGAGGCCATCACCAACCTCGGGGTCCTCTTCGTTCGCAGCATGCCGACCTTCTGGTTCGCGATCCTCGCCGTCTCGATATTCGGGATCGGTTTGGGATGGTTCCCGACGTCCGGCTTTCGCACTCCAGGCTACGAGGCGGCCGGGTTCTTCTCGAAGTACTTCGACCCCGATGCTCTGCGCCACCTGGCGCTGCCGGCGATGGTCCTCGGCGTTAGCCACATGGTCGTGCCGATGCTGTTGGTGCGTGACGGCATCCTCGAGATGACCGGCGAGCCGTTCATGGAGGTCGTCCGGGCCAAGGGGCTGCCGAGGTGGCGCGAGTTGTGGCATGCGACCCGCAACGCTCTGATCCCGGTCGCCACCTCCGCGGCGGTCTACTTGGGGACCGCCATAGGCGGACAGGTGCTGGTGGAGACCGTCTTCTCCTGGCCCGGGCTGGGCCGCGAGATCGTGGCTTCAGTAGCGCGACAGGACTTCGTCATGGCCCAAAGCAGCTTCTTCCTGCTCTCCATCACCGTGATCGGCTTCAACATGATCGCCGACCTCCTCTACGGCTACCTGGACCCACGGATCAGGACCAACTGAAGTGCTTATGCGTCGCTACTTGAGTACCGCCTGGCGGCCCATAGGTCGTGAAGTCTCCCGCTTGAAGCAGGATCGCTTGGCACCGATCGGCGCGGTGCTGCTACTTGGCTTCCTGCTGCTGGCAATCTTCGGGCCAGCGCTGGCGCCATACGACCCGCGGGAGGTGCAGGTCAACGAGGTAGGGATCGCGAAGCGACTGGAACCACCGTCGGCTCAGCACTGGCTCGGCACCGAGGCTACCGGCCGCGACGTGCTCAGCCAGCTCCTCGTGGGCGCCCGCGTCGCCGTGCTGGTCGGTTTCGTCGCAGCGCTGCTGGTGGTGGTCATCGGCACCCTCATCGGCCTCTGTGCCGGTTACTTCGGGGGCTGGATCGACGTGGTCCTGATGCGGTTGACCGATGCCGCGTTCGTCGTCCCCACGATCCCGTTCGTGGTCGTCGTGGTAGCGGTCAGTCGACCGTCGCTCACCAGCGTGGTGCTCGCCATAGCCCTCCTGTTCTGGAGGTCCTCGGCGCGGGTCATCCGGGCCCAGACCATGGCCCTGCGCGAACGGCCGTATATCAAGGCGGCCCGTGCGGCTGGCAGCTCTGACGTGAGGATCATCGTTCGACACCTGCTCCCCAATGTCCTGCCGTTGGCCACCCTATACGGCGCCGTAGGCGTGCAGGCGGCCGTCACCACCGAGGCCAGCCTGAGCTTCCTCGGCTTCGGTGACCCCAGCGTCCTCAGTTGGGGCCGGATGCTGCAGTACGCGTTCGCCTCTGGCGCCACCAGGGGCGCGTGGTGGTGGGTCGTGCCCCCCGGGCTGATGATCACTCTGTTGGTGCTGTCCGTCTATCTGGTTAGGCGAGGCTACGAGGACGTGGTGAACCCCCGACTCAGGAGCCGTGCATGAGCGGGGCACCCGCGATCTCGACCTCGTCGGAGCCGGCCGGTCTCCCGGGAACGCTCCTGAGGGTGCGTGGTCTCTCCGTGCGCTATCGGGTCGGAGACGGTGCTGTGGCACGCGCCGTGGACGACGTCAGCTTCGACGTCCCTCGTGACCGCACCGTCGGTCTCGTGGGCGAGTCAGGCTGCGGGAAGACCACCGTGGCGAAGACGTTGCTGAGGCTATTGCCGCCGAACGCGGACGTCGTGGCGGGCGACATGCTCCTCGAGGGCCGTGACCTGTTGGCCCTTGACCCGCAGGAGTTCAGGCGCCTGCGCTGGACTCGCCTCTCCTACATCCCGCAGAACGCCCTCAGCGCGCTGAACCCCGTCTTCAGGGTCGGTGACCAGATGGCCGAGCCGATGAGGGTGCATCGTGGCGTGTCGAAGAAGGAGGCTGCGCGGACCGTCGCGAACGCGCTGGCGAAGGTCGGATTGGACGGCACCGTCGCCTCGGCGTACCCGCACCAGTTGTCGGGAGGGATGAGGCAGCGCGTGCTCATCGCCATGGCACTGGTGTTGGAGCCGGTGTTGGTCGTCGTGGACGAGCCCACGACGGCGCTCGACGTGCTGACACAGCTCGAGGTCTTGAAGGAGTTCAAGCGCGTGCGGGAGCAGTCCTCCACGAGCTTCCTATACGTGAGCCACGACCTCGGGGTCGTGAAAGAGGTGTGCGACGACGTCCTGGTGATGTACGCGGGCAAGCTCGTGGAGCGCGGCCCGGCCGATCGCGTCTTCTCCGGGCCGGCGCACCCGTTCACGATGGGACTCCTCTACGCCGTCCCCGAGTCCCGCGGCGCAGCCCAGCTGGTCTCCATCCCCGGTGCCACTCCCGACCTCCGACATCCGCCGCGGGGATGTCCCTTCGCCGAACGGTGTCCGTTCGCGACCGAGCTGTGCTTGGAGGAGATGCCCGCCTTGCGCTCCGTTGGAGACGGCCAGGAAGCCGCCTGCCACTACGTGGAGCGGTCGCCGGCCTTCCGCGAGGACGCCTCTCGCGCCGAGACCTGGGGCCGCGTAGCGGACCGCCTCCGGTCCGCCCGGGCCCGCGAAGCGGGGAACCCATAATGAACCAAGGTCAGGCGGACGTGGTGATGCGCGTCAGCTCCGTCCAGAAGCAGTTCAGGAGGCGCGGCGTCCGCGGGTCGGTGCTGCGAGCCGTGGACGACGTGAGCATTGCGTTGCGACGCGGCGAGCTGTACGGGCTCCTCGGCGAGAGCGGGTCCGGCAAGAGCACGCTGGCGGAGATCATGGCCGGGCTCCAGTGGCCCACATCCGGGAGCATCCATGTGGGCGACGTCGCTCTGGAGCCTGGCATGCCGCGCAAACAGTGGCGAGAGCTACGCAGGCAAGTGCAGGTCGTGTTCCAGAACCCCTTCGAGAGCGTCAACCCGCGCTTCAAGGTGTCCGAGATCGTGGAGGAGCCGTTGGCGGTGGCCGGGGTGGGCGGTCCCGAGCGGCGGAGGCGTGTGACTTGGGCTCTCGAGCGCGTGGGCCTGCCTTCAGCCAGCGACTTCGCCTCCAGGTTCCCTCATGAGCTCTCGGGCGGGCAGCTTCAGCGCGTGTGCATAGCGCGCGCGTTGACGGTCGACCCAGCGATTCTCATCGCCGACGAGCCCGTGTCCATGCTCGACTTGTCCGTAAGGGCGGGAGTGTTGAGGCTGCTCGATGACCTCAAGCGCACCCAGAACATGGCGATACTGATGATCTCTCATGACATAAGCACGCTGTCCGCGGTCGCGGACAGGCTAGGAGTCATGTACTTCGGCAAGATCGTCGAGGCCGGTCCGGCTGAGGTCCTGATGAGCTCGCCCAGCCACCCGTACCTGAAGGCGCTGCTGGCCGCCGTCCCCACGCTCGGCGACACGCTCCTTGGAGGGGCAGACCGACTGACGCTGTCGGCCGCTACCTTGGAGCGGCCCGCTCGCGGTTGCAGCCTCGCTCCTCGCTGCCCTCTGGCTGAGGACAGGTGCAAGGTGGAGGAGCAGGAGCTTCGCTCACTGAGGTCGCACTCCGATCACGCCGTGCGCTGTTGGAAGGTGCGAGGCGACTCTTGACGGGCACGGAGCTGCCAGACCTATCCATAAGCGAGCTCGCGCCGCTAATCGAGCGGCGCCAGGTCTCCCCAGTGGAGGTCACCGCCGCGGTCCTGGAGCGGATCGAGCGTCTCGACCCGATACTGCACTCGTACATCACCGTCCTGCCAGAGCGTGCGATGGACGAGGCACGTCAGGCAGAACGGGAGATCCTGGCCGGTCGTCACCGCGGGCCCCTACATGGGATCCCCATCGCGCACAAGGACGTGGTCGCCACGAAAGGCGTGCGGACCACGGCTCACTCCCGAGTCCTGCTGGACCACGTGCCCGATGACGACGCCACGGTCGTGCGGCGTCTGGCAGAAGCCGGAACGATACTGCTGGGGAAGCTGAACACCTACGAGTTCGCTTGTGGCGCTACCGAAGTCTTCGGTGTCCCGGTGAACCCGTGGGACACGGGCCGTATCACCGCGGGTTCGAGCGCGGGCTCCGGGTCGGCTCTGGCGGCCGGTCTGGCCTTCGGCGCCACGGGCACCGACACGGGAGGCTCGATCCGGTCACCGGCCTCCTTCTGCGGTGTCGTGGGCCTCAAGCCCACCTACGGTCTCGTCAGTCGCGCTGGAGTGCTACCGCTGTCGTGGTCGCTCGACCACGTTGGCCCCATGGGCAGGCGCGTGCGCGACGTCGGTCTCTTGCTGGCGGCGATCGCCGGCCACGACGCGGCCGACCCGGGCTCTGCCATGCCGTCCGTCGCAGGCACCGTCGGCGGTTCGGCCCGCGGCGGCGATCCGTCCACCGCAGGTCTGCGAGGCGTGCGCATCGGCGTGCCCCGCGACCTGTTCGGCGCCGCGATAGATGCGGCGGTTCGGTCGGCGTTCGA
Organism: Trueperaceae bacterium; assembly: GCA_036381035.1. Classification (NCBI taxonomy): domain Bacteria; kingdom Thermotogati; phylum Deinococcota; class Deinococci; order Trueperales; family Trueperaceae; species Trueperaceae bacterium. The sequence continues at coordinate 38,491 of DASVDQ010000065.1, forward strand.
TGAAGCGCTGGAAGTGCTCCGGGACCTGGGCGCCTCGGTCACCGCCATCGACCTGCCGGAAGCCTCGCTCACGGCCGCGGCGCAGAAAGGCGTGATGCTGCCCGAGGCCACCTTGGTACATGCGGGATGGCTTCGATCTCGTCCCTACGACTACTCGGCGTCGACCCGCCGGAGGCTGCTTCTCGGCGCCGCGATCAGCGGACCCGAGTACCTCGAGGCACAGAGATTGAGACAGCTAGTGCGGCATGGACTCGCCGTCGCGCTCGAGAGAGTAGACGTGCTCGTGTGGCCCACGAGCGCGCGGCCAGCCCTGACAGTCGATGAGACCCAGGTGCCGGTTGGCTTGCAAACGAGGCTGACGAACCTCACTGGAACTCCATCCCTGTCACTACCCTGCGGCTTCTCTCCCGACGGCCTGCCACTGGCGCTGCAAGTGAACGGCCGTCCCTTCGATGAGGCGACCGTCATCCGTGTGGCAGCTGCCTTCGAGGCCACAACAGGTTTCCACAAGCGACTCCCGGCCGTCGCGGCCGAGGCACCCAAGGTCAAGGGCGAACAGCGTCTCTTCGAGACTCCGGTGGGTCCGATACCTTCCCGCGACAGAGAAGTGCTCGTACGAGACCTGGAGAACGGGTTGCGTCGACTGGAGATACCGCTCCTGCCCGAAGACCGCGAACCCCTCATCAGCGATCTGTATCAGTTCCGCGAAGTCCTACGGCTCGCTGTCGAGGCGTCTTCCGGAAGACTCGAGCCCTCCGTGCACCAGGCGCCGCTGGCGTCGCCAACCCTCGAAGTCGGAGCGGGCGGCGCCGGTCCCGGCCCCAGGTGAGCGGCGTGACCGATGGCCATGCTCAACCATCGGAGGTCCGGGGCGCCCCCCTGACGGCACTTCTGGTCGGAACCGGTGGAGGGATCGCTAAGTCGGCCGATGCTCCAAGGCGCAACGGACCTGCCGTGGTGGTGACTACGGACGGGGCGACGATCCTCTTCGACACGGGTCGCAACGTGCTCGACGGTCTGTTCCGCGTCGGGATCGAGCCCGCTTCCATCACCCACTTGGTGTTCACGCACTACCACAGCGACCATACCGTCGGGCTACCCGACCTTGTACTCTCGACCTGGGTTGCGACAGGAAGGTCCAGGTGGCGGATATTCGGGCCGCCAGGGGCTCGACACCTCTGGCATGGCCTGTTCGGCGAGACCGGGGCCTTCAGGCCCGATATCGATGCGCGCGTGCAAGGGGCCCACAGCAGACAGCTGTTCTTTCAGCGCCTTGGTATGCCACTCGTTCCGCCGGACGCCGACATCATCGAGATCCCGAGCGATGGGTTCGTGGTCGACGAGCCGGGATGGCGCCTCGAGGCGTCGTTCGCGCCCGACCACGTTCAACCGCATCTGATCTCCGTCGCCTACCGCGTGACCACGCCGGCCGGCAGTGTCGTGGTGACTGGCGATACGGGGCCCAGCGAGGCCATCGCCAGGTTCGCGCGCGGAGCAGACCTACTCGTCCACGACTGCACGATCCCGAGTCGCGACGGTACCTACGAGCGAGGCGGGATCCACACAGATCCGGAGGGCCTGGGCCGAGTCGCCGCAGCGGCGGGCGTGAAGGCGGTCGTCGGCACGCACGTCACTCCGGCCAGGGACCGCCCTGAAGTCTTGGACCGTTACCCCGAGCTCGTAGCACGCTCCTTCGCCGGGACCTTCAGAATGGCAGTCGACGGACTTGCCATATCGGTGAGCCCGGACGGTCTGCGGTTGGAGGCTCCCGGCCGGCTGGGTCGCGTGGCCGAGCCTGGGGCGCACCGACGAGGCGAGGGGGCGCCATGACGGTACGGGAGGGGAACGGGACCCCGAACTGGAGCCCGTTCAGGATCGATCGCAGGGCGTCTACGCCCCTCTACCAACAGATCGCGAACGCAATCCGGCACCGCATCGCCACGAACGAGGTGCCTTCCATGAGCAGGGTCCCCAGCGTGCGCGAGATGGCGAAGTTGGCCGAGGTCACGCCGGCGACCATCGCACGCGCCTATCAGCTCCTCAAGGCAGAGGGCCTGCTCGAGACGGTGTCGGGGCACGGCACCGTCGTCGCGGACACTCGCGACATCGAGAACGAGGCCAGGGTGCGTACGAAAGAGGCCATCGCTCGCGCCGTCGATGAGGCCATCACGCCGCTTTTGAACATGCGCTTCGAGCCCCGCGACATCCTCGAGGCAGTCCGGCGCCGGCTTGAAGAGCCGACGACGAGGAACCTGATCGTCGTGGCGGCGGCTCGGCCCGTGGCCCAGAAGTACGTGGGCGTCTTGCGGGGCGCGCTCGATGACCGGTATGAGATCCAGGCGCTGCTCGTTCGTGACATCCAGGCCGGGACCCCCGATGCACTGGCCGCCATCGAAAGGGCTGACAGGTGCGTCACGCTTCTGAGCCTGCACCAGTTAGTGCGCGAGATCATGGCTCCGTTCGGTATCCCGATCTCGCTGATCCTCACGCAGCTATCCCTTGACACCCTGCACGAGCTCGAGTCCCTCTCAGAGAGGGAAGGGGTGCGCGTGGCTTTCGTGGCGGAGGAGTTCTACCGTCCGAGCGTGTTCGCGACGCTGGCGCAGTACATCCCGACTGATCGCATTGAGATCGTCCGCGACCTGGACCCTGCTGCGATCTCGGCCGCGTTGACGGGCGTGGACGTATGTGTTCACACGCTGGGCGTCCAAGAGGTCATGGAGCATGTGGCCTTGGGCAGTACCCGCGCCCTCGAGCTACGGTTCGAGGTCAGGAAGGACTCGCTGGACCGGTTCGTGAAGTTCCTCGCCGAGAACTGAACTAGTGCCGAGTCGCCGGTCGTTAGTTCGGTGCGGCCAGTCGCCGCGAAGCGGCAAGCACGAGGGCGTGCCTCGCGCTCCACGTCTCCTTTACGCGTCCCGCAGCGTCGGGTCGAGGAGGTCGCGCAGGCCGTCGCCGAAGAGGTTGAAGCCCAGTGATGCCAGCAGGATGGCGAGGCCGGAGAAGACCGACACCCACGGCGAGAGGAGCATGGTGTTGCGGCTCTCGGAGAGCATCAGCCCCAGCGACGGCGTGGGTGGCTGCGTGCCCAGTCCGAGGAAGCTCAGGCTGGCCTCCACGAGGACGGCGGTCGACAGCGACAGCGTCACCTGCACCATGAGCGGCGCCAGGATGTTGGGCGTGACGTGCCTGGCGAGGATGCGCGCGGGCGAGGAGCCGAGGGCGCGCGCGGCGGAGACGTAGTCCCAGTTCAGGACGGTCAGGGCGGGCCCGCGGGCGAGGCGCGCGAAGATCGGCGTGTAGACGATGCCGATGGCCAGGCCCGTGTTGAAGCTGCCCGGGCCCAGCACCGCCAGGATCGCGATGGCCAGGAGGATGATGGGGAACGCCAGCAGGATGTCCATGAGGCGCATCAGCAGGCGGTCCACCCAGCCGCCGAAGTACGCCGCCAGCAGGCCGATGAGCCCGCCCATGACGGTAGCCAAGCCCACGGCCCCTAGGCTCACGCCTATCGAGGTCCTGTAGCCGTGGAGGATCCTCGATAGCGTGTCCCTGCCGAAGTTGTCGGTGCCCAGGAGGTGCGCGGCGCTGGGGCCCTGGAAGCGGTCGCGGATGCTCTGGGCCACCGGGTCGTACGGCGAGAGGAGGGGGCCGAAGAGGGCGGCGAGCACCACGATCGAGGCCAGGACGAACCCGATGAAGCCCACCGGGTTGCGGGCCAGGCGGGCGAGGAAGCCGCGCCTGCCGGCGGGGGCGGCGCGCGCGCTCAGGCCGGCCGTGCTGGCGCTCACGCGTACTCCACCCTGGGGTCGATCCAGGCGTAGGCCAGGTCGACGAGGAGGTTCACGAACACGAAGACGGCGGTGACCACGAGGATGATGCCCTGGATGAGCGGGTAGTTGCGCTCGTTGATGGCGCCGATGACAAGGCGTCCCACGCCGGGTATGGCGAACACCTGCTCGATGACCACGACGCCGGAGAGGAGGTAGCCCACCTGGACCCCGATGACGGTGACGACGGGTATGAGCGCGTTGCGCATGGCGTGCTTGTAGAGCACGGTGCGCTCGGTGGCGCCCTTCGACCGCGCGGTGCGCACGAAGTCGCTGCCCAGCACCTCGAGCAGGCTCGACCTCAGGATGCGCGTGAGGCCGGCGACCATCGGCAGGCTCACCGCCAGCACCGGCAGGAGCATGCGCGACAGGTTGCCCCACGGGTCCTGAGCGAACGGCACGTAGCCGATGGACGGCCACGACGGGAACCGCACGGAGAAGAGGTAGAGGAGCATGACCCCGACCCAGAACGACGGCACCGTGAGGCCCACGATCGCCAGCACCCTCACGGCCACGTCGCCCATCGTCCCGCGCGCCCGGGCCGCGATCACGCCGAGCGGGAACGCCAGCACGATCGCGAGCAGGAGCGCGAGCCCCGTGATCTCCAGGGTCACGGGCAGGCGCGAGGCGATCTCGCGGCTGACGGGCGTGCCGGTCCAGATGCTCCGGCCGAGGTCGCCGCGCAGGACCCCCTCGAGCCAGTTCCAGTACTGCACGTGCATGGGCAGGTGCAGGCCGAGCTGCTCGCGCAGGTTCTGGACGCGGTCGGGCGTGATGTCGGTGTTGGCGCCCAGCATGATGGCGACCGCGTCGCCGGGGATGAACCTGATCATCAGGAAGATCAGGACCGACACCCCGAACAGGACGAACAGGAGGTCGCCGAGGCGCCTCAGGACGTACTGGGTCATGTCGCGTCCATCATCTCCGGGCCAGACGTTCCGACCCCTCCCGACACGCTAGCGGCCGAGAGGGGTCGGAGAGTGCGGCGCTAGCGCCCTACTCGAGCGAGGCCTCGCGCAGGTACCGCAGGCCGCGGGTCGGCATCTGCTGGAAGCCCTCGACCTCGTCGGCGATCGCCGTGAACAGCGTGCCGTACGCGATGTGCACGATCGGGCCCTCGCAGGCCAGCTTGCGCTGGAGGTCGGCGTAGATCTCGTAGCGGGCGGCCTGGTCCGTGGTCGTGCGGCCGGCCTCGAGCCACTCGTCCACCTCGGGATCGGAGTACTCGAAGACGTTGGTCGAGCCGCCGGTGATGAAGGTGCGGTGCAGGTAGCCGTCGGGGTCGGAGCTGCCGCCGTTGAGCGAGACGAACATGTCGAAGTTCGAGTTCGTCCAGTCCTGCACGAACTGGCCGAACTCGGCCACGTTCACGTTCGCGTCGATGCCGATCTCGGCGAGCTGGGCCTGCAGCACCTGGGCGGTGTCGGTCACCACCTGGATCGTCCCGAAGGTGAGGATCTCGGTCTCGAAGCCGTCGGGGTAGCCGGCCTCTGCCAGGAGCTGGCGGGCCATGTCGAGGTCCGTCGCGTAACAGGGGAACTCGCCGGTGTCGAGCGCCCACTCCGTGAGGCCGGGGCTCAAGGGGCCGCCGGGGACGGCGTTGCCGAAGTACACGGCGTCGACGATCTCGGCGCGGTCGATCGCGTAGTTGATGGCCATGCGCACGCGCGGGTCGTCGAACGGCTCGCGCGAGACGTTGAGGCCCAGCAGCGTGTAGGCGAGGTCCTGCACGCCCAGCAGCTCGACGCCCGGCACGCCGCGGAGCGTCTCGGCGGTCGCGGGGTCGACGTCGGGGATGAGCTGGTAGGCGCCGGTCCTCATGCCGGCGGCGCGCGTCGAGGCCTCGGGGACGATGTTGTAGCGCAGGCCGTCGAGGACCGGCTGGCCCTCGCGGTAGTAGTCCGGGTTCTTGACCAGGCTGACGTACGTGTCTGGCACGATCTCGTCGAGCATGAACGGACCGGTGCCCACGGCGTGCTGCTGCAGGTCGCCGAACTCCTCGACGACCTCGTGCGGCACCACGTAGAGGTTCGCGAGGTTGCTGACGAACGGCGCGAAAGGCTGCGAGAGCGTGAACGTGACCTCGTACTGGCCGGTGGCGACGGCGGACGCGACCGCGCTGAAGCGGCTCGCCTGGGGCGAGGCGGTGTCGGGGTCGACGATGCGCTCGTACGAGTAGACGACGTCGTCGGCGGTCATCGTGCGGCCGTTGTGGAAGCGCACGCCCTCGCGGAGCTTCACGACGTAGGTGAGGCCGTCGTCCGACACGGTCCAGGACTCGGCGAGCGCCGGCTCCACGGCGAGGTCGGCGTTCAGCTCGACGAGGCCGTCGTAGATCTGCCCGATGACGACGAACGAGGAGAAGGCCGTCACCTTGTGGGGGTCGAGGCCCACGGGCGCCGTGTCCGTGGCGATCTCGAGGACGCCCTGAGCGCCGGCGGCGCCGCCCAGCAGCGCGACCGCCAACAGGAGTGAGGTGGCTAGACGTCTTGCTCTTGCCATGCCCGACCTTCCCTTCGCCGGCCCGCCCCCGCCGAGCCGCTGGCGCATGTGCCACCCCGGAGACCAGGCCCAAGCGCCGATGAGTTGCGTGCCAGGAAGATACCACTAGGAGACCACCTGACCGCTCGACGAGCACTCCCCCGCCGGTGATACGGTGCCGGGCTTAAGGAGGCCGGCACCGTCGAGCCCCTCGGCCGGGCTGCTAGGAGGAGAGAGATGTCGTTCGCTTCCGTCGCGGAGCTAGAGGCGAAGCTGGCGGAGCCCTCGCCGCGGCTCGTGGAGGACATGCGAAGGGTCGAGGGCGACCTGCTCGTCCTCGGCGCCGGCGGCAAGATGGGTCCCAGCCTGGCGATGCTGGCGCGGAACGCGCTCGACGCCGCCGGCAGGCGCGCCGCGGTCACCGCCGTCTCGCGGTTCTCCGACGAGGCCGTGGCCCGCCGCCTGGAGGGCGCCGGCGTGAGGGTCGTGAGGGCCGACCTGTTGGACGAGGCGCAGCTCGCCGCCCTGCCGGACGCGCCGAACGTCGTCTACATGGCGGCCATGAAGTTCGGCACGACCGGCCAGGAGCACCGCACCTGGGCGATGAACACCTACCTGCCCGGCCGCGTGGCCGAGCGCTTCAGGGACGCGCGCATCGTGGCGTTCTCGAGCGGCAACGTCTACCCGCTGACCCCGCTGACCTCCGGCGCGCCCACCGAGGACGACCCCGTAGGACCGGTGGGCGAGTACGCCTGGTCGGTCCTCGGGCGCGAGCGCCTGTTCCACCACTTCTCGCTGCAGCACGGCACCCAGGTCGCGCTGCTGAGGCTGAACTACGCCGTCGAGATGCGCTACGGCGTGCTCGTGGACATCGCGCTGGCCGTGCGCGACGGTCGGCCGGTGGACGTCTCGATGGGCCACGTGAACGTGATCTGGCAGGGCGACGCCAACGAGGTCGCCCTGCGCGCGCTGCTGCACTGCGACTCGCCGCCGCGGGTCATCAACGTCACCGGGCCCGAGACCGCCTCGGTGCGCCGGCTCGCCCTGCGCCTGGGCGAGCGCCTGGGCAGGGAGCCCGTGTTCGCCGGCGAGGAGCAGGGCAGCGCGCTCCTCAACGACGCCTCGCGGGCCCACGCGCTGTTCGGCTACCCGCGCGTCGCGCTGAACACGATGGTCGACTGGGTGGCCGACTGGGTCGCCGGGGACGGCGAGACCCTCGGCAAGCCCACGAAGTTCCAGGTGCGGACGGGCGAGTTCTGATGGCGTTGAGCGACGGCAAGGCCGCGCTGCTGAGGGAGGGCACGGTCATCCCGGCCCACCCGCTGGCGCTGGACGCCGCGAGGCGGCTCGACGAGAGGAGGCAGCGGGCGCTGACGCGCTACTACGCCGCGGCGGGCGCGGGCGGCGTGGCCGTGGGGGTGCACACGACCCAGTTCGCGATACGGGACGCGGGGCTCCTCGAGCCGGTGCTGCGCCTCGCCGCCGCGACCGCGGACGAGGCGGTGCGTGGCAGGCCGTTCGTGAAGGTCGCCGGCGTCCTCGGCGCCCGGGAGCAGGCCCTGCGGGAGGCCGAGCTCGCGGCGTCCCTCGGCTACGACGTCGCCCTGCTGAGCCTCAAGGGCCTCGACCACTCGAGCGAGGCCGACCTGGTGAGGCACGCCGAGGAGGTGTCGCGGGTCCTGCCCGTCATGGGCTTCTACCTGCAGACGGCCGTGGGCGGTAGGCGCCTCTCGCACGCGTTCTGGCGCGACCTCGCCGAGCTGCCCGGCCTGGTGGCGATCAAGGTGGCGCCGTTCGACAGGTACGCGACGCTGGACGTCGTGCGCGCCGTGGCGGCCTCGTCGCGGGCGCACGAGGTGGCGCTCTACACCGGGAACGACGACAACATCGTCGTCGACCTGCTCACGCCGTACCGCGTCGTCGTCGACGGACGCGTCGTGGAGAAGCGCATCGTGGGCGGCCTCCTCGGTCAGTGGGCCGTGTGGACGCGCGTGGCCGTGGAGCTGCTCGAGGAGGTGAAGCGCGTGCGCGAGGGGGACAGCGTGCCCGCCGAGCTGCTCGCGCGCGCCGCGCGCTGGACCGACGCCAACGCCGCCGTCTTCGACGCCGCGAACCGCTTCGCCGGGGTGATCGCCGGCGTACACGAGGTGCTGAGGCGCCAGGGACTGCTCGAGGGCACCTGGTGCCTCGACCCGGACGAGGGCCTCTCGCCCGGCCAGGCCCAGGAGATCGAGCGCGTCTACCGCGAGCACCCCGACCTCACCGACGACGCCTTCGTGAGGGCGCACCTGGCGGAGTGGCTGGCCTGACGGACCCCCCGCGCGACGAGCGCCCTGCGGACGACCCGGGACCGCTAGCTCCCGCGCCGGCGCTCCGCCAGCGCCTCGCGGCGCGCCTCGAGCATGAGGTCCTCGTGCGCGTCGAACACCTCGTCGTTCGAGGCGAGGGACGCGCCGGGCACCGTCGGCGACACGAACGTGGGCAGCTCGATGCCCCTCTCCGCCAGCTTCAGGGCCGCCCTGACGTTGAGCTCCTGGACGAGGGCCATGGCAACGATCGTCGACGCCCCGCCCACGGGGCGGCGCCAGCCCTCCACCGCCACGAGGGCGTCCTCCACGGGGACGCCGGTGTCGATGACGACGTCGGCCACCTCGGCCAGCCGCTTGCCCGAGCTGTGCTCAGGCGGCCGCGAGAGGTTCGCCTTCGCGGTGATCGCCACGACCGTCACCCCGCGCTCGCGGCAGTACATCGACGCCTCGATCGCGGCCGAGTTGCGTCCGCCGTGGGAGATCGCCACGAGAACGTCGCCGCGGCGTATGGGCTCGTGGGAGAGGAAGCGCTCGATGTAGCCCTCGGTCCGCTCGAGCCACAGCAGCTCGCGGACGCCGCCGGAGCCGAGGACGTCGTGCCACATCACGCGCGGGTCGGTGAGGGGATGGAGCCCGACGTAGCCGCCGTAGCGGGGGAAGGCGTCCTGCGTGGGCAGCACCGAGTGCCCGCTGCCGAACAGGTGGACGAGGTGGCGGGACGCCAGCGCCTCGGCCATGCGCGTCGCGGCCTCGTCCAGGGCGGCGTCCTGCGACCGCGCCGTCTCCTGCAGTATGGCGGTGAGTCTCTCCAGGAACTGGCTCATAGCTCTCCTTAGCCGCGCTGGCGCCGCGCCCCGCGAGCCGGTCGCGCCTCGGCGCTCTTGGGTCCCGCCGCCTCGCCCTTGAGGACCCAGCGGATGCGGTAGCGGTCGCCGCGCATGATCGACGCCGTGAACTCGAAGGCCTCGCCCGCCGCGATGGCCACGCGCTCGACGTAGAAGCCGCAGTCGTTGGGCGCGACGCCGAGCAGGGCCGCGTCGGCCCTCCCTATGGCCGTGACCGAGAACGTCTCGTGCGCCTCCTCGATCTCCAGGCCGTACCTGCTCCGCAGGGTCTCGTAGAGCGAGGCGTCCTCCGGCAGCACGGCGAGCAGGTCGGGGAAGCGCTCCTCGACGAGGTAGGTCGTCTGCACGCCTATGGGCTGGCCGTCGCCGGTGCGCAGGCGCTTGAGCAGGTAGAGCGGCTGGCCGTTCGGGACGCCCAGGCGGCTCGCGACGGGCCTGGGCGCGGGCACCACGCCGCCCTGCACGAGGCGCGCCCCCGCGCGCAGCCCCAGCGCGCCCATGTCCTGCGTGAACGACGTCAGGCCGCGCTCGCCGGCCGTGAGGGTCGGCTTGCGCACGAAGGTGCCGCGCCCCGGCCCGCGCTCCAGGTAGCCGTCGAGCACGAGGTTGCGGAGCGCCTGCCTCACCGTCACCCGGCTCACGCCGTACGCCTCCACCAGCTGCTCCTCGGTGGGGATGCGCTCGCCGGCCGCCCACCTGCCGGCGAGGATCTGCCGGCGGAGGAGCGTCTCGAGCTGGTGGTAGAGCGGCTCCGGCCTGGCCCTGTCGACCGTGGGCTCACGCGTCACGGCAGGTACACCTCGTCTCCCTCCTTCGCGTAGACGGCGGCCCCGAACGCCCCCGCCGCCCGGCCCAGCTCGGCCACGCGGACCGGCGTGTCCCGCACCGAGGGCGACGCCGTGACGGCGTAGACCGCGCGGAGTCGCGGCAGCAGCTCGGCCACCAGGTCGGCCACGCCGCCGCTGACCACGATGACCTGAGGGTCGAAGAGCGACGCCAGCGAGGCGAGGCCGGCGCCGAACTCGGCGACGAACCCGTCGATGACCGCCGCGGCCTCGCCGTCCCCCGCCGCGGCGGCCGCCTCGAGCTCGTGGGCGCCGACGGGCCGCCTCAGCCGGGAGGCGCGCCTCTCCAGCGCGAGGCCGGAGGCCGTCGCCTCCCACGGGCCGACCTGCGGCGGCTCGGCGGCCGGGGGTGAGGCATCGTCGGCGGCGCGGCGTGGCGCCTTCGCTGGCGCGCTCGCGGTCGCCGCGTCTTCGGCCCGTCGGGCGGACGACGCGTCGTCCGCCGCGCTCCGGGGCGGCGCCCCGCAGGAGAGCCAACCGAACGAGCCCGCCGTGCCGTTCGCGCCGCGCACGAGCCGCCCCGAGCGCATGATCGCCCCGCCTATGCCGGTCCCGACGGTCACGAGCAGCGCGTCCCTCACCCCTCGCGCCGCCCCGAAGCGCGCCTCGCCCAGCAGGGCCATGTGGCCGTCGTTCGCGAGCGCCACCGGGGCGCGAAGCCGCGCGCTCAGCTCGCCGGCGACGTCGCGCCCCTCCAGGTAGGGCACGTTCGGGACCCAGGCGGCGACGCCGCCGGCGACCCGGCCGGGCACCCCGACCGCGACGGCCGCCACCGGGGGCGCTGCCGCCGCGGCGACGAGCTCGACGAGGGAGCCGAGGCCGCCGGGCAGCGCGGCGGCGGACGCGAGCGCGGGGCTGGCGTCAGCGCCCGACCAGACGGCGACGCGCACGTTCGTCCCGCCCACGTCGACGCCGACGTAGCGTGGCCGGAGCGGCGGCCGCGGCGGCTCGCTCGCCGGCCCCGCGTGCGCGTGCGGGCGGCGCCGCGTCACCCCTTCACCCCCGTGGTCGCCACGCCGGCGATGAAGAAGCGCTGCAGCAGCAGGAAGAGCACCACGCTCGGGACGATCGCGACGGCCGCGCCCGCCATGACCACGTTCTGGAAGCGCACGGCGCTGGTGTACGACACGAGCCGGTTGAGCGCGAGCACGACGGTGTGCATGCGCTCGCTCTGCAGCACCGTGAGCGGCCACAGGAACGAGTTCCAGTGGAACACGAAGGCGAACACCAGGAGGCTGGCGATCGCCGGGCCCAGCAGCGGCGCCACGACGCGCCAGAGGATCGTCCACTCCGACGCCCCGTCGATGCGGGCCGACTCCAGCAGCTCGTTGGGGATGCCCGCGATGAACTGGCGCATCAGGAAGATCCCGAAGGCGTTAGCGAGGTAGGGGAGCATCGCGCCGAGGTAGGTGTCGACGAGCCCGAGAGACTCGACGATCCTGAACAGGGGCACGAGCGTCACGATCGGCGGCAGGAACATCGTGGCGAGGACGAGGTTGAAGAGGAAGTCCCGCCCGCGGAAGCGGTGCTTGGCGAACACGTAGCCCGCCATCAGGCTGGTCAGGAGGATGCCGAGCGTCGTGCCGCCGGCGATGAGCAGGCTGTTCAGGAAGGCCCGCGCGTAGTCCACCACCCTGAACGCCTCCTCGTAGGCCTCGAGGCTCGGCGCCGCCGGCAGCCAGACCGGCGGGGACGCCTGGAGCTCCTGCGGCGTCTTGAGGCTGGAGGCGAGCATCCAGAACAGCGGGAACAGCATGACGACGGCGATGAGCACGGCCAGGGCCACGCTGAGCGCGGCCGCGACGCGGCGCCCGGCCACCCGCCCTCCTGCGGCCGACGCGGTCACGGTCCTTCCTCCGGGGAGCCGCGCAACAGGCGCATCACGGCCCCGACGGCCGCCACCAGGACCAGGAACAGCACGAAGGCCATCGCGCTGGCCCTGCCCGCCTGCCCGAACTCGAACGCCGAGCGGTAGACCTGGAACGACAGCACGTTCGTGGCGTTCGCCGGCCCGCCCTGGGTGAGCACGTAGACGGGCTCGAACACCTGCACCGTGTTGATGAGCGCGATGACGACGACGAAGAGCAGGGTGCGCCTCAACAGCGGCAGCGTGACGTGGAGCGTGCGCTGCAGTGCGTTGGCCCCGTCGATCACGGCCGCCTCGTAGTAGACGTCGGGGATCTGCGTCAGCCCGGCGATGACGAGGACCGTGTAGTAGCCAAGCGTCTGCCAGACGTTGAAGATGACCAGCGAGGGGAGCGCGGTGTCGACGGAGCCGAGCCACGCCTGACGCGGCACGCCGAACGCACCGAGGACCTGGTTGAGGGGACCGTAGAGCGGGGAGTAGAGGTAGCCCCAGATGATCGCCACCGCGATCGTGGGGATCATGTAAGGGACGAACAGGACCGACCGCAGCGCCGCCCGCCCGCGCGTGAGGCCGCGGTAGAGGAACTGGCCGAGCAGGAACGACAGCGGCAGTATCAGGACGAGGCACAGGCCCGCGTAGGCGAGCGTGTTGCGCAGGGCGGCGTTGAAGACGCGGTCGCCGAAGAGGCTCGCGAAGTTCTCGAGGCCCACGAACGTCATGCCCGAGAGCGGCGTGTACATCGACCACTCGTTGAGGCTGATCCACGCCGTGAGGAAGACCGGCGCCACGACGAAGGCCAGCAGCAGCCCCAGCCCCGGCGCCAGCAGCGCCCACGTCGCGGTCGACGCTCGCGTCAGCATGACGGCCCCATCACACGGCAACCGGCCGGGCGCGGTCCTCGCGGGTCGTGCCCGGCCGGCGCGTAGTTCACCTCAGCGGTCGAGGATCGCCTGGACGTCCCTGTCGGCCTGCTGCATCGCCTCCTCGGCGGTGAGCTGTCCGACCTCCATGGCCTCGAGGGCCTGCTGCACCGCGACCGTGGCCTCGGCGCCGCCGATCAGGGTGGGGAAGGGGACCGCGTTCCCGAGCTGGGAGACGTAGCCCTCGAGGAAGGGCGTGGCCAGCGCGTCCTGGTGAGCCTCGACGTCGCTGGTGCGGCTCGGCAGGATGCCCATCGACATGAGTATGTCGCCCATCGCGCTCGAGCCGTCCTGGCCGCTGTCGGGGCCGTTCAGCCAGGCGAGGAAGTCCCAGGCGGCGGCGCGCTGCTCCTCCGAGGCGTTGGCGTTCACGATCGTGAGCCAGGCGTAGGAGACGGGATGCGGTCCGTCGCCGTTGGGGCCGACGGGGATGGGCGCCGTGGCGATGTCGTCGAACGCCTCTCCCATCGAGTCCCGCAGGGCGCTCTGCCACCAGTTGGCCATGATGATCATCGCGGTCTGGCCGTTGGCGAAGTGCTGGAGGTACGGGCCGGTGGTGCTGGCGTTGGCCGTGGCCATCGAGGGGTCGGTGTACCCCGCCGCGATGAGCCGCTCGTAGAGCTGCGCGGCCTCCAGGGCGGCGGGCTCGTCGAGCACGGCCTCGCCGTCGCGGATGAGCGCCCCGCCGTTCGAGTAGACGAGGGACAGCCAGGGATGCACGACGCCCGAGTCCCAGGAGTTGATGATGCCGAAGCCCTGCTGGACCGTGACGTTCCCGTCCTTCTTGGTCAGCGCGGCGGCGTACTCCTCGAGCTCCTCCCAGGTGGTGGGCGGTCCCTCCAGCCCGGCCTCCGCGAAGAGTCGCGTGTTGTAGTTCAGGGCGTAGAGGTTCACCTCGTTGGGGTAGCCGTAGACGGTGCCGTCGACGCTGACGCTGCCGACCAGCCCGGCTGGCCAGTTGTCGGTGACGTCGGCCGCCAGCTCCTCGGGTATGGGCGCGGCCACGCCGTTCGCGACGAGCTCGGGGAGCCACAGCTCGTAGATGCCGGCGATCGTCGGGCCGCTGGGGCTGGCCGCCTGCGAGCGCAGCGTCGACAGGAGGTTGCCGAACGGCACGGCGCGCACCTCGATGGTCACGCCGGGGTTCTCGGCCTCGTAGCGGCCTATCGCCTCCTCGAGCAGCGCCACCGTCTCGGGCGGCCAGTGCGTCAGGTACGTCAGCTCCTGCGCGAACGCCCCGCCCACGCCGGCGGAGACCAGTGCCGCCAGCAGCCAGCGGACGGGCCTTGGGACGAGCTTCGTCATCGGCGCACCTCCAGTGTCGCGAGCTTGCTGTTCGCTGTGATGTTATATTGATGTAACAAAGTCCGCAACCGTCCGGAGCGCTGGGACGAGCCGGACCGCTCGCCATAGGGAGCGTGTGGGCGGCCCGGGCCGCTCCACGCGCCCGGCGCCTCGCCACGTCGTACCCTCGGCTGTGGCCCAGGAGACCCGTACCGAGCCGAGGCGCCTGCGCCGCGAGCTGGGCGTCTTCGGCGCCGTCCTGCTGGGCCTCGGCTCGATCGTCGGGACGGGCGTGTTCGTCTCGCTCGGCGTCGCCGCCGGCGTGGCCGGGCCCGCGGTGCTGCTGGCCATCGTCATCGGCGCGGCGCTGGCCTCGTGCAACGGCCTCTCGAGCGCCCAGCTCGCCGCCGACCACCCCGTCTCCGGCGGCACCTACGAGTACGGCTACAGGTACCTACGCCCGTGGCTCGGCTTCCTGGCGGGCGTGACGTTCCTGCTGGCGAAGAGCGCGTCGGCCGCGACGGCGGCGCTGGGGTTCGCCGGCTACCTGCTCGGCCTGCTGGGCGCGCCGGCGGGCTGGAGCGTGCCGCTGGCCGTGGCGGCGGTGGCAGCGCTCACGGCCGTGGTGCTGGCGGGCATCCGGCGCTCGAACGCCGTGAACGTGGCCATCGTCTCGGCCACGCTGCTGAGCCTCCTCGCCTTCGTGGTGGCGGGCGCGCCCGCGGCCGCGGCGAACGGCGCCGTCAACCTCGTGCCGTTCCTCGACCCGGAGCCAGGCACCTCGCCGCTCGTCGCCCTGCTCAGGGCCTCGGCGCTGATGTTCGTGGCGTTCACCGGCTACGGACGCATCGCGACGCTCGGCGAGGAGGTCGTGGAGCCGCGCCGGACGATCCCGCGGGCCATCGTCACGGCCCTCGTCGTCGTGATGGTCCTCTACGGGCTCGTCGGCCTCGTGGGCGTGGGGTCTGTCGGGGCCGACGGCCTGGCGCGGGTCGAGGGACGAGCGGCGCCCCTGGAGCTGGCCGCGCGCTCCTTCGGCTCCCCCTTGGTCGCGCGGGTCGTGGCCGTCGGCGCCGTGACGGCGATGCTCGGCGTGGCGCTCAACCTGGTCCTCGGCCTCTCGCGCGTGCTGCTGGCGATGGGCCGCCGCGGCGACGCCCCGCGAGCGTTCGGCCGCCTCGACGCCGGCGGGACGACGCCCACTGCGGCGGTGGTCGCGGTGGGCGCGGCGGTGGCGCTGCTGGCCCTCCTGGGCGACGTGCGCACGACCTGGTCGTTCAGCGCGTTCACGGTGCTCGTCTACTACGCGGTCACGAACCTCGCGGCCCTGGCGCTGCCCCCAGCCGCGCGGACGTTCCCGCGCGCCGCGGCGTGGCTGGGTCTCGTCGGCTGCCTCGGCCTGGCGTTCTTCGTGGAGGCGCGCGTGTGGCTCGTGGGCGTGGGCCTGCTCGGCGGCGCCGTGCTGCTGAGGGCGCTCGTCAGAGGCGCGGGACGCAACTCGACCTGACGGCGGCCACGCCGCTAGGCACGTCGAGCGGCGCCGTCCGATCGCCCGCCCGGCGCCTCAGTTCGGCAGGATCATCGTGAGGCTCACCAGGTCGGGGGCCTCGACGTCGGTCGCGTGTACGTGCGAGACGTCGTCCGTCTCGTCGAGGACCACGGTCCAGGCCACCCAGTTCCAGCCGGCGTCGAAGCTGGCTTCGATGGTCGCGCCCTCGTCGACGCAGCCCCCGTCCGTGGCGCTGATCTCGACCGGCGCGGAGGCGTAGAGGAACCAGTAGACGGTGTGCTCCGCGAACGTCGTCACGTCGAAGTCGGGGAGCGCCTGGTCGGTGAGTAGCCCCGGGAAGATGCCGTCGGCGGTGAGCACGGCGATGCCGGGGGACGTGATGAAGTCGAAGGTCACCGGCGTGACCTCGACCGTCTCGTCGGAGACGTCCACGGGGCACTGCGTCGGGTCGGTGCCGAGCAGCAGCTGGTCCGCGGGGACGAGGATGCTCTCGAGGACCTCGTCTGCCTCGACGAAGTCGATGTGGAGGCCGCCGTCCTCGTCGATGGCGACGGGCGGGCCCACGAACACGTTCTCCTCCACCTCGACGAGGGCCTCCGGCCCTACCGGATGAGGCTGGGCCGCGAGCGGCACGACCAGCGGCGGGGCGTAGACGAGCATCGATGCGGCCAGGGCGGGGGGAGCGCCGGTGACCGGCGGGGCGCGGGCGGTGCCCGGGCGGGCAGCCGTCAGATGGCGGGCACGTAGGTCAGCTTCAGCTCCTGCGGCTCGTCGACGACCTCCAAGGACCTGTGGCTGAAGGTGTCGGTCTCGTCGAACACGGGTCTCCACTCCACCCAGTTCCAGCCCGCCTCGAGGTTCAGCTCGGCGTGAAGGCTCTCCTCGGTGACGCAGCCGTCGTCGGTCGCGGTCACCTCGACGGGACCGTCGGCGTAGACGAGGCCGTAGAACGACAGGCGATCGAGTGCCGCCGAGTCGTCGAGGTCCTCCACCTCCTCTGTCGTGATCAGGCCGTAGGTGGCGCCGTGACCGGTGAGGGGGGAGATGCCGGGGACGGTGATCGCGTCGAACCCCAGCGGCGTGACCTTCACGCTCTCGTCCGACGCCGTCACCGGGCAGGCGAGCTCGTCGGCGACGACGAACTCGAGCAGCTCTGCCGCGGGCACGAGCACGGCCTCCAGCTCTTCGTCGGCCTGCGGCAGGTCGAGCTCCAGCGTCCCGTCCTCGCCGATGAGGGCGACGGGCCCGATCAACAGGCCGGGGCGGCCCTCGATCAGGGCTGCGCTCGGCGACGCGTCCTCGGACGCGATGAGGACGGCGTTGGGGTCGATCAGCGTGACCGCGGCCCCGAAGGCGGCGGGCGCGTCCGCGATGGGCGGCGCGTAGTAAGTGACCGTGATGTCGTGCGTCGGGCCGGGCGGCGTGGTCGGCGCGGCGCAGGCGGCGAGGAGCGGCGCCAGGACGGCGAGCCGCAGCGGTCTCCGGGTCGGTGAGAGCATCTCTCCTCCGATCTTGGGCTGACCCAGGCTCGTACGGTCGTCCCCTTGGCTCGGTGAAGTTCGCGACTCGCGGTGCCTGCCCCCGCTTGACAAGCGCGCGCTCGGCGCCTACCTTATACGCACGTTTCATACGCCCGTTTGAAGGCGGCGATCGGGCGCCGCCGGAGGAGCCCTGATGGCGGAACCGGTCCGCACGGCCAGCGAGCAGTCGAAGCGCTCGACGCGCGAGGCGATCCTCGATGCCGCGTTCGCGATCCTCGCGCGGGACGGCTACGGGGCCCTCACCGCCCGCAGCGTCGCGCAGGAGGCCGGCACGAACCTGGCGCTCGTCAACTACTACTTCGGCGGCAAGAAGGGCCTGCTGCTCGCGCTCTACGAGAAGCTCGAGCGGGAGCGGCGGGAGCGGCAGCTCGCGCTCTACGCCGACGACGGCCGCCCGCTCTCTGCCAAGTGGCGCCAGGCGGTCGAGTACTACAGGAAGGACCTCGCCGACGGCTTCGTGCGCGTGCACCACGAGCTCCAGGCGCAGGGCTACAGCGACGACCGGCTGGCCGAGCCGGCGCGGCGACGCGCGACCTCGTGGTTCGAGCTCCTCGCCGAGGCGGCGGAGCGGTACCTGCCGCCGCTGGGCGTGGAGGTCCCGCCCCGCGATGTCGTCATCGCCCTCGGCGCCTTCTGGTACGGGATGGAGCAGCACCACCTCATCGGGGTGCCGGAAGGCGACCTGCCCTACTTCGACCTACTGGAGCGCATCGGCGCCTGGCTGGAGGAGCGGGAGGCCGCCGCGAGGCTGGGCGAGGGGACGCGTCCCGGCGCCGGAGAGGGCGCCCGCGCCGAGCCTGACGAGGACGAGGACGCGGGCGTCGGGCGCGGGAGGCGTCGGTGAGGGCCCTCGCACCCAGGCTGAGCGGGTACGCGACGAACCCCGTGGACGGCGTGCGCTCCCACTACGAGGTCTTCGGTCCGGAGCGCGCGGAGCGCACGGTGCTGCTCCTCCCCACCTGGTCGCTGGTCCACAGCC
The DNA here is from genome assembly GCA_036381035.1 of Trueperaceae bacterium. Lineage (NCBI taxonomy): Bacteria > Thermotogati > Deinococcota > Deinococci > Trueperales > Trueperaceae > Trueperaceae bacterium. Next base: position 56,902 of record DASVDQ010000065.1, read on the forward strand.
GCATCTGGAAGATGCAGGTCCCCTTCCTCGCGCGCAGCGGCTACCGGGTCGTGACCTTCGACGGACGCGGCAACGGCCTCTCCGACCTGCCTGCGACCGGGTACGGGCCGCGCGACTACACGAACGATGCCCTGGCGGTCATCGACGCTTGCGGCGTCGAGCGGGCCGACGTCGTCGGCTTCTCCGCCGGCGCCCGCACCGCCACCTACCTCGCGGGCCTGCACCCCGAGCGGGTGGCGACGGTCGTGTACATCGCCCCGTCCATGGCCCCGCGCGCCGCGGGCAAGCGCCAGATCGAGCCGTTCCTCGCCGAGCCACCCGACCGCGAGGGCTGGAACAAGTACAACGCGGTGCACTGGCGCGAGGACATCGAGGACTTCGTCCGCTGGTTCGCGGCGCAGGTCCACCTCGAGCCCCACTCCACGAAGCCTCAGGACGACACGCTGGCTTGGTCCCGTGGCACCACCCCGGAGGTCCTCGTCCGCACCGTCGTAGAGGGCGGCATGCCGGAGCTGCGTGAGCTCTGGGAGCTCGTCGCCGTGCCCGTCCTCTTCGTGCACGGCGACGACGACCGCATCATCCCGCTCGCGAACACCCTCGAGCTCGCCGCTGACCTCCCTCAGGCCGAGCTCGTCGTGTTCGAGGGCAGCGGCCACGCCCCGCAGGTGCGCGACCCGGTCCGCTTCAACCTCCTCCTGAGGGACTTCCTCGAGCGGACGGCCGCCCCGCCGGTCGCTCGCAACCGAGGGGAGGCGGCTGCCCATGCGGGCGCTTGAACCGCGCTCCTCCGGCTTCGCGGTCAACCCGTGCGACGGCGTGCGCGTGCGCTACGAGGTCTTCGGGCCCGAGGACGCCGAGAGGACCGTGGTCTTCGCGCCCGCGGGGCTGTTCGCGCACGGACGACTCTGGAAGATGCAGGTGCCGTTCTTCGCCCACCGCGGCTACCGCGTCGTGACGTACGACGCCCGCGGCAGCGGCGGGTCGGACCGGCCGGACACCGGCTACACGCCGCAGCGCTTCGAGGAGGACCTGCTGGCCGTGCTCGACGAGGTCGGCGTCCGGCGCGCGGCGTTCGTGGGCATGACCTGGGCACTGCGTTGGCTCGGTCCCCTGGCGGCGCACCGGCCCGACCTGGTCTCGCACCTGATCACGGTCGGGTCGTTCCCGACCTTCCAGAACACGCGCGTCTTCGCGCCGGACGAGGTGGAGGCGGTCCTCGAGCGCTTCATGGCCCCCGTCGAGCCGGGCGCGCCCGTCGACTGGCGCGGCGCCGACATCCGCGACAGGTGGCCCGAGGTGGCCGCCTGGCAGGCCAACGAGGACCTCGTCGAGCCGCACTCGACCAAGGCGGTCGAGGACCTGACGGCCTGGGCGCGGGAGGCCGAGGGCCGCCACATGCTCGCCTCCTGCCTGGAGCTGACGTCGAGCGACCCCAACGACTACTTCGCGCGCATCCCCTGCCCGGTGCTGGTGGTCCACGGCGAGCTGGACCCGGCCATCGAGCTGGCCACGGCGGTGCGCGTGCACGAGGCCATCCCCGGCTCGGAGCTGGTCGTGTTCGAGGGGAGCGGCCACGTGCCCGTGGTGCGCGACCCGGTGAGGAGCAACCTCATGTTCCAGGAGTTCATCGAGAGGGGAACGGGGGCCCGCCCGGGCGGCCGCACGTCGTGGCGAAGGGCCCTGGCCCGCACCAAGAAGCGCGCCCTGTTCATCAGCAGCCCCATCGGCCTGGGCCACTCGCAGCGCGACGTCGCGATCGCCAAGGAGCTGCGGCGCCTCGTGCCCGACCTCGAGGTCGACTGGCTGGCACAGCACCCGGTCACGCGCGTGCTGGAGGCGAACGGCGAGAGGATCCACCCGGCGAGCCGCCTGCTGGCCGGCGAGTCGCCCCACATCGAGTCACTGATGGGCGCCCACCACGAGCTGAACGTCTTCCAGGCGATCCGCCAGATGGACGAGATCCTGCTGGCGAACTTCCACGTCTTCCACGAGGTCGCGTCGGCCGAGCCTTACGACCTCTGGGTGTGCGACGAGGCGTGGGAGGTCGACTACTACCTGCACGAGAACCCCGAGCTGAAGACCGCGCCCTTCGCGTGGCTGACGGACTTCGTGGGCTACCTGCCGATGGTCGAGGACGACGGCGGACGCGAGGCTTACGTCACCGCCGACTACAACGCCGAGATGATCGAGCAGGTCGAGCGGTTCCGGCGCGTGCGCGACGTGGCCATCTACATCGGCGAGGAGGCCGACATCGTGCCGGACGCGTTCGGCCCGGGCCTCCCCCTGATCCGCGACTGGCTGCCGGAGCACTTCACGCTGGGCGGGTACGTGCGCTACTTCGACCCGGCCGACCTCGGCGACCGCCGAGACCTGCGGGCCGAGTTCGGCTTCGGGATGGGCGAGCGCGTGGCCGTGGCGGCGGTGGGTGGCACCAGCGTGGGCGCTTCGCTGCTCAGGCGCATCGCCTCGGCGTTCCCCGCCATGCGGGAGCGCGTGCAGGGGCTCAGGCTCGTCGTCGTGTGCGGCCCGCGCATCGACCCGGCGTCCATGCCTGCTATGGAGGGCGTCGAGTACCGGGGCTACGTCCACGACCTCTACCGCATGCTGGCGGCCGCGGACGCGGCGTTCGTGCAGGGCGGCCTGTCGACGACGATGGAGCTCGTCGCGGCCCGGGTGCCGTTCCTCTACTTCCCGCTGGGCCTCCACTTCGAGCAGAACCGGCACGTGGCGCATCGCCTCGAGCGCTACGGGGTGCCGGCCTGGGCGCGCGTGAGCTTCGCCGAGGCCGAGCCCGAGCTGCTCGCCGACCGGCTCGCGCGGCTGCTGGACGCTCCTCCTCAGTACGCGCCGGTCGAGGGCGGCGGCGCGCGGCGGGCCGCCGAGAGGATCGCCGCGCTGCTGTGAGGGTCGGGCGTAACGGCGGAGGGCTGAGGCGGGAGAGCGAGGCCGAGGGCTCGCGAGCGAGGTCTGGGGCGTGAGAGCGAGGTCTAGGGCGTGAGAGCGAGGTCTGGGGCGTGAGAGCGAGGACCAGGTCGCGTACCGACGCCGCGTCGACCTCGGTGGCCCTGCGCCCCGACGCCGCGCCGGCCTCGGCGCCACGGCGGCCCGTCGCCGGGCCGTCTTCGGCGGGCCCGCGGTCCGTCGCCGGGCCGTCTTCGGCGGGCCCGCGGTCCGGCGCCGGGCACAGGGCCGTCGGCAGGCGCTTCGCGCCGCGGTCCCGCGCTCAGCACGAGGCGACCGACGCGGCCGATGTCCTGGCGTGGCTGCTCGGCCCGTCCGCGACCGGCCAGGACGGCCGGTCGCTGCGGTTGTGCCTGCTCGTCACCGACGACGAGCGCCTCGGCGCCCTCCTGGCCGGCATCGCCGCCCTCGTCCGCGACGGCTCCCCCGGGACCGGCGGGCCGGCTGCGGTCGCCGCTGGCGCGCTGCCGGCGGGCCGTCGGCCCTCCGCCGACGAGGCTTCGCCCGCCGGGGCCCCTCTCGGCCCCGACCTGTCCGAGCTCACGCTCCGCGAGCTCGACGTCCTCGACCTCGTCGCCCGCGGCCACGACAACGCCACGATCGCGGGCCTGCTGGGCCTCAGCCCCCGCACCGTTAGGAACCACCTCAACAGCGTCTTCAGCAAGCTGAACGTGGCGTACCGGCCGCAGGCGGTGGTGCTCGCCCGCGAGGCCGGGCTCGGCACCGGGACGCCGCGCTACGCGGACCGCCCCGCGCGACCGACGCGCTGAGCCGACGGACCGTACCGGGTCGCCCGGGGCGGCCCCGCTCGTGTCGCGCCCTGCCGGTCGGCGCCGGGTCGGCGGCCCGCAGCCGGCGCGCGGAAACGCGTCGGCCGCGGCGTTGGTGCGCGCGCCGCTCCGGCTGGTACCCGCGTACCAGGCCGGCCTGGTAGGCAGGACTCAAGACCGGGGCCGCCGCGGGCGCCTAGCATCCGGGCAGCTAGCCGCGGCGCCCGGACCAACCGGCCCGCAAGCCGACACGTGTCGCCCCCTGGAAGGGGTGACCCATGGACCACGACCACCGCGCGCACGACGCCCACCGCGGGCACCATGCGGCCGACGACCACCTCGGGCACGCCTGCGGCCCCGGCTACGCCTCTCCCCGGGAAGCGATGGCCGGCCCGCGCGAGCGGGTGATGTACACGGTCGCGGTCCGCGTCGGCACGGCCTCCGGGAGCCCCGACTACCTGGCGACCGTTGACGTCGACCCGGCCTCTCCCACCTACTCGCAGGTGATCCACAGGCTCGAGATGCCCTACGCCGGCGACGAGCTCCACCACTTCGGCTGGAACGCCTGCAGCTCCTGCCACGGCGAAGAGGGCAAGGAGCGGCGCTTCCTGATCATGCCCGGCTTCCGCTCGAGCCGCATCTACGTCGTCGACGCGAGGGACGAGCGCGCGCCACGGCTCCACAAGGTCATCGAGCCGGAAGAGGTGAAGCGCTTCGGCCTCAGCGCACCGCACAGCGTCCACTGCCTCGCCGACGGACACGTGATGGTCTCGATGCTCGGCGACGCCGAAGGCCGCGCCCCGGGCGGGTTCCTGCTCCTCGACCAGGAGTTCGAGGTCGTGGGTCGCTGGGAGCGCGACGCCACCGGCATGAGCTTCAACTACGACTTCTGGTACCAGCCGCGGCACGGCGTCATGGTCTCGAGCGAGCTCGCCGCTCCGGTCACGTACGCGGACGGGTTCCAGCTCGACGACGTCGCGGCCGGCCTCTACGGACAGCGCGTGACGTTCTGGGACTGGCACCAGCGCAAGGTGAAGCAGACGTTCGACCTGGGCGGCGAGGGCCTGGTGCCGCTCGAGGTGCGCTTCCTGCACGCCCCCGACAGCACCCACGGCTACGTGTGCGCCGCGCTGTCGAGCACCCTCTGGCACTGGCACAAGCCGAACGGCCGCTGGGAGGTGAGCAAGGTCGTGCAGATGGAGCCGGTCGAGGTCGAGGGCTGGCCGTTCCCGGTGCCGCCCCTCACCGTCGACCTGCTGCTGTCGCTCGACGACCGCTTCCTCTACCTCTCGAACTGGCTGCACGGTGACGTGCGCCAGTACGACGTGACCGACCCCGCCAGGCCGCGCCTCGTCGGCCAGACTTGGCTCGGAGGCGTGCTCGGCCGGAGCCCGGAGGTGCGCGGCACGCGCCTGCGCGGCGGTCCGCAGATGCTCCAGCTCTCGCTCGACGGCCAGCGGCTCTACGTCACGAACTCGCTGCTCTCCTCCTGGGACGAGCAGTTCTACCCGGAGATCGGCAGGCAGGGCTCGCACATGGTCAGGCTCGACGTCGACGCCGAGAGGGGCGGGCTGGCGCTCGCCCAGGACTTCTTCGTCGACTTCGGGGCCGAGCCGGGGGGCCCCGCGCGGGCGCACGAGATGCGCTACCCGGGCGGCGACGCGACCTCGGACATCTGGGTGTGACCGGGCCCTACGCCGCGCTGCCGCTGCGCCGGCGTGCGGGGATCCGGTCGCGGCGGTCATTGGCGCCACTGGCGGCCGCTGCCGCCGCCTGGACGCTCCTGCTCCTGGTCGAGGGCTCGCCGCTGGCGTGGGCCCTCGACCACGACGCCCTCTCCCTCGGCGCCGTGCCGCTGCCGGCGGCAGCGCTCGGCTACGCCGCCGGCTGGACGCTGATGGTAGCGGCCATGATGCTGCCCGCGTCGCTGGTGCTGGCCGCGCCGGCGCGACCCGCCGGCTGGCTCGCGGGCTACCTCGGCGCCTGGTCGCTGGCGGGCTTCGCGTTCGCCGGACTGGACCTCGCGCTGCATGCCCTTCTGGCGGAGGACGGCTGGTCCGCCCGTGCCTTGCCGGCGGCGACCGTGGCGATCGCCGCGGTCTGGCTGGCCGTGGTGGCGGGCGGGTTCCCTCCCGCGGACCGGTCGAGGCGGCTCCATCCGATCGCGACGGGCGCGCTCTCCTCGGCCAGCCTGGAGGCGGGGCGGCCACCGCCGCCGGCCGCTGCCGCGGGCTGGCTGCACGGGCTCGCCTGCGTGGCCACGTGCTGGCCGGTGATGCTCGCCGTGCAGGCGGCCGCGCCCGGCGACGTCGGGGCGATGGCGCTCGCCGGCGCGCTCGTGACGGCCCTCCGCTTGGCGTCGCGCCCGACGCGAGCCGGGCCGAGCGGCTCAGTCGCGGACGCTGGCTCCCTCGGGGTAGCGCTCGCCGGCCCGGACCTCGAAGGGCAACCGGTTCTCCTCCGGCGGCACGGGGCACGTCGCGTAGGGCGTGTGAGCGCACGGCGGGTGGTGGCAGAGGTTGAAGTCGAGCACGATGCGTCCGTCGACCGGCCCGTCGACGTTGAGGAACCTGCCTCCGCCGTAGGTCTCCCGCACGTTCGTGGCGTCGCGGAAGTTGAAGAAGAGCCTGCCGGGCGTGCCCGCCGGGGTGGCGACGAGCGTGTGGCGCTGGCCGCCGCGCTCGAACACGGCGCGGCCGGCGACCGCGGCGTCCGAGACCTGACCCAGCGCGTTGACGATGGGGATGGTCTCGTCCGGCAGCGGGGGCAGGAACTCGGCCTCGATCACCCAGGCCGGGTCGGTGTCGAACCAGGCGACGCTCGCGGCGGGGTCACGCGCCGCCGACAGCCTGGGGTCGTAGACCCGCACGCCGAACAGCTCGCCGCGCCTGATCAGCCTCACGAGCAGCCGCACCTCGCCGGCGGGCACGGTGAGGGCGCCCACGCCGTCGGTCGTCTTGGGCTCGGTGAGCGGCTCGCCGTCGAGCTCGAGGCCGCCGGTGAGCGGCGCCACGACGACCCGCTCGTCCACTAGCGTGAGCCGCGCGACGCGCTCGGGTGCTCCGGCCGGCAGCGCCAGGCGGGCGTCGGCGCCGCAGCCGAGCAGGCTCTCCCCTGGCTCGAGCCAGTCCAGCGAGGCGATGGCCCACCAGCCGTGCGGGGCGGCGAGCTTGCCGACGTACCGCTCGCGGAACGCGGCGACCCGCGCGCCGTGGTCCTCGTGCCCCTCAGTCTGCGCCGCGGCTCGTGCGCGGTTCGTGGTCGGTAGGCTCATGCCCACCGATTCTAGGCAGGGGTCGGGGTCGCGGGATGTCGCGAGTTCCTCGTTCCGGCGAGGGCGAGGAGGGCCTGGTGGAGGAGCTCCACGGTCAACTCGAAGCTGTCGTCGACGGACAGCGCGAGGCCGAACCCGCCGGAGCTCTCCAGCGCGGCGAAGCCGTGGAGAGTCGAGCGCAGCATCCGCGTGGCGTGGACGGCGTCGTCGCCGTCGAGGCCGTACCCGCGCAGCACGGCCAGGACGATCCGCACGGTGTCCGCCCCGGCCGCACGCACCTCGGCGTCAGGCCCCTCGGTCGAGCGGGTCGTGAGGGCGAAGAGGCCGGGGTGCTCGACCACGAAGGAGCGGTAGGCCCGGCACGTCGCGGCGAGGGCGTCGCGGCCCGACCGACCCAGAGCGGCCCGGGCGAGCGCCTCCCGCAGGTCGGCGAGCGCCCGCAGGCGGAGCTCGCGCTGCAGGCCCTCTACCCCGTCGACGTGGTTGTAGAGCGACGGCGACCTGACCCCGAGCCGCTTGGCCAGTTCGGACAGCGTCAGTCCGTCGGGCCCACGCTCGTCGACGAGCGCGGCGGCGGCATCGACCACGGCGTCGCGCGTGAGGGCGCGTCCCCCGGCCGGCCTAGCCACGTTGGCCCTCGCCGGCGAAGGCCTCGCGGAGGGTCGGCAGCAGCGCGTCGAGCGTCGCCTGCGGCGCCTCGGCCTGCGGGTAGTGCCCGACGCCCGGGAGCATCACGTACCGGCCCTTCAGCGCCTCGGCGACCTCGCGGGCCTCGCGCTCCGGTTCGGGGAAGTCGGGGTCTGCACCGCCCATGACGACGACCGCCGGCGCGACCACGCGCGCGAGCCGTGCCTCCACCTCCTCGTCGGAGCGGAACGTCAGTGCCCTCACGGCCTCGAACCGCCCCGGCTCGGAGAGGTTGCGGCGCAGCGCTGCGCTGTAGGCGGCGTAGTCGGCGGGCTTGCCCGACTTGAAGAGCGTCGCGTGGTACGCCGCCCAGGCCCGCACCCGCCACGGACCGCTCAGCATCAGCCTGAGCGCCAACGCCATGGCGGCGCTCGTCCTCTGGGGTCTCACGAACGGGCCCAGCAGCGCGAGGCCGGCGATCGCCGAGGGCCTCTCGGCAGCCGCCCACACCGCCGCGGCCGCGGAGAACGAGTTGCCGATCACGAAGGCGGGGCCGCCGAGGTGGTCGATCAGCGCCAGCAGGTCCCGGCCCACCGTCTCGGAGTCGTAGCCGGGCCAGCCGACGCTCGACTCGCCGTGGCCGCGCAGGTCGCCCGTGGCCGCGCGGTAGCCGGCGCGGGCGACCAGCGGAGCGAGGAGCCGGTACTCCTGCCTGAGGTCCCCGAGGCCGGGGAGCATGACCACGAGCGGGCCGTCGCCCACGACGTCGTAGGCGATGCGCCCTTCCTCGAGTTCCAGGAAGCGCGTCTGTGGGGCGGTGAACGCGACGCCGGTGGCGGGCGCGCGAGCCTCGGTGGTTAACATGCTTAGGTCATAACCTAAGTGGATTAGTAAAGTCAACCGACCGCTTCTGGACGGCCGCTCGGGGGCCGAGGCAGCTTGGGCGAGACGGGCGGTCCGGGCGGCTCGAGCGGTTCGAGCGCCAGGTCGCGACGTCTAGGCAGGTTGGGCGGCTTCGGCGTCAGTCCGAGCGGCCGGCGCGCCTACTGCCGCCACGCGATCACCAGCACGCGGTTCAGCACCACGAGCGCGGCGTAGGCGACGCCCCAGACCGGTCGCCCGGCCAGGAACAGGGCGGCCGTGGCGGCGCCGAAGACGAGAGCCTCTACGGCGAGCTGGAACCCCAGCCCTCCCTTGAGCGGCGCCTTGGGCGCGGCGAACAGGCCCCAGACGACCGCCAGGGCGACGGGCGCAGCGACGGCCAGCACGACCCTCGGGGCCCCGGTCTGGGTGCGCAGGGCCCAGTAGGCCACCGCGGCGAGCGCGGCGAGCTCGAGCAGGAACCGCAGCCCGAGGTTCAGCGCCTGAAGACCGCTCACGGGCCGGACGGCCGCCGCGGGTGCGCGTCGAGCATCCCCAGCTGCCACATCACGAACATGCGCTGGTCGACGGCGTCGCGCAGTATCAGGTCGAGCGGCTTGCCCTGGCCGTGGCCCGCCGAGCGGTCGACCCACAGCAGCACCGGGTCCTCCACCGGGTCGCTGGCCGTGGCGGCCTGCAGCCGGGCGGCCATCTTGCGGGCGTGCATGGCGTGCACGCGCGTGTCGTTCTCGCCGGCCGTGAGCAGCACGGCGGGGTAGCGCACGCCGTCCCGCACGCGGTGGTAGGGCGAGTAGGCGATGAGCCACTCGAACTGCTCCGGGTCCTCCGCGGACCCGTACTCCGGCACCCAGTAGCGCGCCATCAGGAAATGCTGGTAGCGCAGCATGTCGAGGAGCGGCACGGCGACGAGCGCCGCGGCGAACAGGTCGGGACGCTGCGTGAGCGCCGCCCCGGTGAGCAGCCCGCCGTTCGAGCCGCCGGCGATGGCGAGGCGCTCCGGCCGCGTGTATCCGTGCGCGATCAGCCACTCGGCGGCGGCGATGAAGTCGTCGAAGACGCTCTGCTTGCGGCCCAGGGTGCCGGCCTCGTGCCAGGCGTCGCCGTACTCGCCGCCGCCGCGCAGGTTCGGGAGCGCGTAGACGCCGCCTGCCTCGAACCACTGGACCAGCGTGGGCGAGAACGCCGGAGCCATGCTGACGCCGAAGCCGCCGTAGCCGTAGAGGATCGTCGGCGCGTCGCCCGCGGGCTCGAGGCCCTTGCGGTGGACCACGAACATCGTGACCACGGTGCCGTCCTTCGAGGCGTACTCGACCTGCTTCACCTCCACGGCGTCGGGGTCGACGGGCGCCTCGGGCCTCTCCCACAGCTCGAACGTGCCCCCGGGGTCGCGGACGTCGAAGCGGTAGACGGCCGGCGGGTGGGCGAAGCTCGTGAACGTCAGGAACGCCTCGGTAGAGCTCCGGTTCGTCGCCACCACGGCGGTGCCCATGGCCGGCAGCGGCACCTCGCCGACCCGCCTCCCGGTCAGGTCGTAGACGACGACGCGGCTCACCGCGCGCTCGAGGTACGTGACGACGACGTGCCCCTCGGCCAGTCCGGCGGTCTCGATGCTCCCCTCCTCCGGCTCCGGCACCAGGTCGCGCCAGCTCGCCTCGCCGGGGTCCGAGACGGGGGCGATGACGACGCGGCCACGCGGGGCGTGCTTGTACGTGTGGAGCACGAGCACGTCGCCGTCAGGACCCGGCACCACCGAGCCGAACCCCTGCCCCGGCGTGCCGACGCTGACCTCCCTGCGCTCGAGCACGCCCGTCCGCCGGAACGCCTCGAAGTCCGCGAGCCACAGGTCGTTGGAGCGCGTGTCGACGAAGTAGGAGAGGAGCAACCAACGTCCGTCGCGCGACAGGAAGCCGTTCGGACCCCACGTCGTCGCGAGCCTCTCGTCCTCCTCCTTGGTGAGCTGGCGGAAGATCACCCGGTCGGCGGAGCTGTCGTCAGCGGCCTGCGGCTGGGCCGGCCGGGCGTGGAACATCACGCGGCCCGTGTAGTGGTCGTTCGGGTCGGCGAGGTTCCAGTAGACGAAGCCGGAGCCGTCCGGCAGCCACTGCGGCGGCCTGACCTTGTTGTGTATCTCGAGGGGCAGCTTCGCGCCGGAGTCGACGTCGAGGAGCTCGAGCCTGGTGTTCTCGTCGCCGGCCGAGAACGTGCCGTAGGCGAGCTGGCGGCCGTCGGGGCTGGGGGAGAGCCACGACACCGTCGTGAGGCCCGTCGGGTCGATCGCCTCCGGGTCGATGAGCAGGCGCTCCTCGCCCCTGAGGCCCTCGCGGAAGTAGACCCTCGCCTGCTTCTGGTCTCCCTCCCTCCTGGTGTAGAAGTAGCGCCCCCCGCGCTGGATGGGCGCGGAGACCGTGCCGATCTGCAGCAGCGGCCTGAGGCGATCTTCCACCTCGCGGCGTCTCGGGAGGGCGTCGAGCACGGCTCGGGTGTAGGCGTTCTGGGCATCCGTCCATGCCGCCACCTCCGGCGTGACGAGCCCCATCCGGTCGGGGTCGGAGTTTTCGCCCTCCAGCCAGCGATAGTCGTCGACGATCTCGCGCCCGTGCAGGACGTCGGTGACGGGCCGTCTCTCCGTTGCCGGCGGTCCGGCTACCTTCGCTTCGCTCATCCGCAGAGCGTAACCCCGCTCCGGCGCGGCCCGCGGTCGATGAGCGGCGAGGGGCTGGCCCCGAAGCCGGACAGGGCGCGTGGGGGTCCTGGCTGGCCGGGACGAGCGGCGGCCCCTTCCGACGGACGCGGGCGGCTGTACCGTGAGTCAGGCCGCTCGCCGGTCCGCGTTCACCGGCCCGCTTCCGCCCGCAGCATCAGCTCCTCGAGCTGGAAGGTGTGGCGCATCGGGTGCGCGACCGCGTGCTCGAGCATCGACGCGATGGTCATCGGGGCGCCCCAGTTCGACGTGTGCGCCCTGTCCTCCAGGCGGTCGGCCGGCACCGCGGTGAGGGACGTGCGCCAGAGCCCCAGGACCCGCTCCATGAACACCTCGGCCCGGTCCGCGATCTCCTCGACGCCGGGCGCCTCGGGCACGCCGGGGTCGGGGAGGCCGAGCTGCCTGCATACCCAGGTGAGGTAGCGACCGGCGGCGCGCACGACGTGGAGCAGCAGGTGCTCGTTGGAGAGGTAGTCGGTGTCGTCGGTGTCCGGCAGTGGCAGTCCTGACGCGGCGAAGCGCCGCCAGGTGGGCAGGAAGGCCCGCAGCTCGCGCTCGTGCAGGGCCACGAGTGCGCGCACCGCGCGGTCGGCGTATTCGGTCGGGCCCGGGAGGTCGTCCAGGCCGCTCACGAAGCGCGGGGCGCGGCCCTCCGCGACCCTGAGCCCGGGGTCGCGCGCGGCCTCACCGGCCGCGATCACGCAGAAGTAGTTGCCGTCCGGATCGCTGAGGACGACGTAGTCGTCGTCGGGCTCGTACCGCCAGGGGACGCGGCTCGCGCCGAGGCCGAGTAGGCGCTCGACCTCCGCCTCCTGGTCGTAGGCGTAGAGGTCGAGGTGGTGGCGCCTCCGCTCGGCCGCCTCGGCCTTCACCTCCTGCAGCGCGAGCTGGACGCCGGTGCCGCGCCGGGGCCTCAGCAGGACCCAGTCGGGTGAGTCGCCTCCCCGCGGCGCGTAGTCGAGCGCGGCGGACCAGAACTCGACGGCGCGCGCGACGTCGCGCACGCCCCAGACCACGGACCCGATCCTCAGCATGAGCCATCATCGGGCTTCCGAGTTCGGGGGACACGCGCCGGCCGAGCGCGACGTACTCAGCGCCGTCCGCGGCGCGCCTCGTCAGCTCAGGACCAGCTCGCCGCAGCCGAGGTCCGCGGTGCGCCTGAGGACCGCCACGGTGCGCTCGGCGGCGGCGCGCGCCGCCGCCTCCACGGGGTGGCCGCGCAGCAGCGCCCCGACGAGCGCCGCGGTGAACAGGTCGCCGGTGCCCTTCGCCACCGTCTCGACGTGCTCGTGCTCGAACAGGTCCGACCCCTCTCGAGTGACGACGGCCACTCGCAGGCGACCCGGCGGCGTCTCGGCCGGCGCGGCGCTGGTGACGACGACCCAGTCGAGGTTCGCCCGCAGGAGCTCTCGCGCCGCTGCCACCGTCTCCTCGTAGGTGGTGACGGGGCGACCGACGACCTGCTCGAACTCGAAGGCGTTCGGAGCGATCCCGTGGGCCATGGGCACGAGGGCGTCGCGCAGCAGGGCGGGGATGTCCCGGTGCACGTAGACGCCGACGTCCGTGTCGCCCATGACCGGGTCGACCACGAGCCGCAGGTGCGGGTATCGCACGAGCACCCGCTTGAGCCACTCGACCAGGACCGCCGTCTGTTCGGGCGGCCCCAGGTAGCCGACGAGGACGACGCGGGCGCGCTCGAGGGCACGGCGCCTCTCGAGGTCGTCCAGGTACCCCGCGAACCACTCGGTGGGCACCGGGCCGCCGTGCAGCGTGTCGTAGTGCGGCACGTTGCTGAGCAGGACCGTCGGCACCGCCGCGACGTTGAGGCCGAGCGCCTGGAGCGTGGGCACGGCGACGCTGTTGCCGACGCAGCCGTAGACCACCTGGGACTGGACGCTGACGACGTCCACGGGCAGCGGCGTGAGGGCGTCGCGGTCCACCCGACGCCGCGCGGGACCGTCCGTCACCGCTCCTGGCCCGCCTCCGGCCAGTAGTGGCTGTCCGGCAGGCCGCGTGGACCGAAGATCGCCTCGCCGACGCGCACGACGGTCGCGCCCTCCTCGATGGCCACCTCGAAGTCGCCCGACATGCCCATCGAGAGCCCGTCGAACGAGAGACCGGCGGGCGCCTCCTGCCTGAGGCGGTCCCTGAGCTCGCGCGTGAGCACGAAGCACGCGCGGACCCGCTCGACCTCGGCCGAGAACAGCGCCAGCGTCATGAGCCCGCGGACGCGCAGGGCCGTGTAGTTGGGCAGCTCCTTGACGAACCCCGGCACCTCCTCCGGCGCCAGCCCGAACTTGCTCGCCTCGCCCGAGCTGTTCACCTGCACGTAGACGTCGAGGCCACGTCCCTCGGCCTGGAGCCTGCGGTCGAGGGCCTCCGCGACCTTCAGGCTGTCGAGCGCGTGGAACTCGTGAGCGAAGCGTGCCACGTACTTGGCCTTGTTCGTCTGGAGGTGCCCGATCACGGCCCACCTGACGTCGGCGAGGTCGGAGAGGGCCTCGGCTTTCTCCCTGGCCTCCTGCACCTTGTTCTCGCCGAACTTGCGCACGCCGGCGTCGTAGGCGAGCCGTAGGCGCTCGACCGGCTGGGTCTTGCTGACCGGCAGCAGCTCGACCTCGGCCGGGTCGCGGCCGACGCGGCGGCAGGCGGCTTCGATCCGTGTCCTTATCGCCGCGAGGTTCGCGACGAGGGTCCCGCGGGCTCCCTGCGTTCCGGTCGCGTCGCCGCCGGTGCCGGGCGTCTTCGCGGCGGACGCGCCGTCGCCGCGGTCCTCGGGGGGCGCGTCGCCTCCCTCGCGAGCAGCATCCGTGGCGTTCCGTGTCACTCTTGTCACCGTTCCCGAGCTTAGCCCTAGCGGCCACCGCCTTCCCACAGCGCGGCGCGACGCTAGTCGGTCACGGCCTCCCCGAGGAGGGCGACGAGGCGCCGCTCGACATCGAGCAGGCTCCGCGCCAGGTCCCCGATCGCGGCGAACGCCCGCTCCGGCTCGACGGCCGACGCCGCGACCTCGACCACGTCCTCCCACAGCCTGCCGCTCTCGTCGGCGGCGTCGGCCGCGGCGCCCAGTTCGAGCGGCGTGGCGTCGTCGGCCTCCCGCAGGAACTCCGCGTAGAGCGGCCGCGTCGCGCCGCGCGAGCCGTACTGCGTCGTGAAGCAGTCGACGACCCTCCTCATGGCGTGCGCGAACGCCTCGCCCCCGCCGAAGCGGGCGCGCCAGCCCCTCCTGGTGCGGTCGTCGGCCACCTCGCTCGCCCACTTCTCCAGGCCGGAGAGGCCGAAGTTCACGTCGAACGCGTTGCCGAGCACGGGCCCCGTCATGTGGGCGACCGCGGTGGTCACGGCGGACTGCACGGCCGCGGTCAGGTCCGCGGGGCCGCCGGCGGGCACGGCCAGCGTCCGCACGGCGAACCGGCCCTTGCGGTGGAGGGCCCAGGCCTCGGCGAGGGCGGCTGGGGAGACCCGGCGGAGCGACTCGTCGCAGTCGTCGACGAGGTACTCGTCGCCGTCCCTGCCGGCCACGACGACCGAGTGGGGGTCCTGTGCCTCCAGCGGGCTTACGTTCTCGTGCCACGGCAGGCCGGCCCGGCCGACGGTGAGGAGTGCGGGCGTGCCGGCGGCCAGGGCGGCGTCCAGCTTGGCGAGGGCCGCCCTGGCCGCCGATGAGGTGCGACCGTTCACGTCTAGGCCGAGGTTCTCGGCGACCTCCTCGACCCACGGTCGCGGATGGTGCTGGGTGACGAACGTCAGCAGCGGGTGCGGCAACGCCTCGTACTCGAACACGGCGTACATGAAGCCGATGCCGCCGCCCAGGCCGCAGGCCATCGCCTCGGACACCTCGACGCCGGCAGTAGCCAAGAGCCTCTGCGCCAGGGCCGACTCCCTGTGAACGGCGGGTCCGGCGTCCGGGTATGCAGCGATGAGGCCCGGCTCGCGGCGCCCCGGCCGTTGGGAGGTGGTCATGGTGTGAGCCTTGCCGTCGGTGTCGTCCGTGGCGCCATGCTAGCCGGCGGTCCCTCGCCCCTCGGCTCAGTCGAGGTCGAACGGCTCTAGGTCGCGGAGCCTGACGTAGTCGCCGTCGAAGTAGGCCCGCGCGCCGGCGAAGAACGAGGCGTTGGCCGTGCGCACCAGCAGGTAGGGCCCGTCGCGCACGAAGAAGGCCCACACCGTCTCCTCGCCGTCGGCGGTCGCGAACTCCGTCTGGTACCGGGCGAGGTCGCCGTTGCGCTCCGCCACGCCCTCGAGCCAGCCCGTGTGCAGCGCAGGCGAGCGCACGACGGAGAGCTGGAACCTCAGCCTGCCGTCCGCGAGCTCCTGCACGGCCAGGCGCCCGCCGGCACCGTCCACCCACAGGCCCTCCCAGACCTGGGCCCCGGGGTCCTCGTAGTAGGCGGCGAGGGCCACCAGGAGCTCGGTGCGGTCCTCGGTCAGGATCGTCCTGTACTCGTGGAAGTGGCTCGTCGCACGGACGTCGGCGACGTCGGGGCCGCTCTGGATCCGCGCGTAGGCCTCCGCCGAGAGGTCGCGCGCGGCCAGCCAGTCCCTCTGGTCGAGCCGCAGCCGGTCGAAGGCCGCGGGCCAGAGCGCTTCCTCGGCGCGCGCGTAGGCCTCGTTCAGGGCGGCGTCTGCCGCCTGGAACTCGGCGATGGCGGCGTCCAGCTCCTCCTGTGCCTCTACGGGCTGGGCAGGGGCCGGGTCCGAACCGTCCTGGGCCCAGGCCAGGGCGGCGAGGGCCGCGAACACGACGGCAGCCCGCCGATGAAGGGAGCGCATGCCATGAGGGTAACGGGGGTCGCGGACCGCAGTGTGCTCGGTCCCGCGGTCGCCCGCCCCGTTGACCGAGGCGGCGAGGTGCGCTAGCTTGCCCGCTGGCCCGACCCGGTTACCGGGGGCCCCGCTCCGTCCTCGCGCGTGGCGGCAGGTGACATGAGCGACCAGGGACTCTGAAGCACCAGCGAAGCGAAGCCTAGCGGCGCGCCGTCGGCGCGCCTCGGCCGGCGGCGTGGAGCCGCCGGTGCCTCGTCGGACGCGGCGGCGGCGCAGCCGCGCGCCGTACCGCACCGCTACCCGACCCGACCCTGGAGCGAACATGTCACTGCTGACCCTCGTGGGCGTCGGCTACGACCTGCCCGGCGGCCCCCTCTTCGAGGACGTGAACCTGAACCTGGCGCCTGGCAGCCGCGTCGCTCTCGTCGGCGAGAACGGCGCCGGCAAGACGACCCTGATGCGCCTGGCGGTGGGCGAGGTAGAGCCCGCACGCGGGCGCGTGGAGCGGCGCGGAACCGTCGCCTGGCTGCCGCAGGAGCTCGAACGGTCGGCCGCACCGCTGGGCGCGATGGCCCACGGCGACGGGCGGCGCCGGAGCGGCGATGGCCGGCAGGCGTCCGGGGCGGCCGACGGCGTCCGCGCCGTCGACGCTAGGCCCGGCTCGGGAGGCGAGCGTCAGAGGGCTCGCCTCGAGGCGATCCTCGCCCGCGAGCCGGACGTCCTGCTACTGGACGAGCCGACCCATCACCTCGACGTGGCCGGCATGGAGTGGCTCGAGGGCGTGCTGCTGGCGTGGCCCGGCGCCGTGCTGCTCGTCTCGCACGACCGCGCCTTCCTCGACGCCGTCGCGACCGAGACGGCGTTCCTCGAACGCGGTGCCCTGCGCCTGGAGGCCGGGAACCACTCCGAGGCGAGCGCCAGGCGCGCCGCCGAGGACGCCGCGCGGCTACGTCGCCACAAGGCGCAGTCCGCGCGCAGGAGGCAGCTCGAGAGCGAGTACCACCGTCACCGCTCCGCGGCGCGCTCGGCCGGCAGCTTCAACAAGAACCGCGTCAAGGACGGCAACCTGCTGTACGCCACGGCGAAGGCCGAGACGGTGTCGAGGCGCCTGGCGCGGCGGGCGAAGGCACTCGCCACGCGGTTGGAGCGGGAGGCGGTGGAGGGGAAGCCGTGGGAGGACAACAGGCGGCTGTCCTTCGTCGCCGCGCCGAGCTCGCCCGGGCCGTCGGAGGTGATCGTCGCCGAGGGCCTCGTCGTGCGGCGCGGCGGACGCACCATCGTCGACGGCCTCGACCTCTACCTGATGCGCGGCGACAAGCTGGCGCTCCTCGGCCCGAACGGCGTCGGCAAGACGACCCTCCTCGAGGTGCTGCGCGGGGCGCGTCGGCCCCAGGCCGGGACGGTGCGGCACGGCGTCGGCCTGCGGATGTCCGTCACGGAGCAGGTCGAGGAGCCGTGGGCCGGCGCCGGCGCCGACCTGACCGTCGGCGACGTGCTCCGCGAGGTGAACCCCGCGCTCAGGGACGGCGACGTGTGGCGCGTCACGGCGGAGGTCGGAGTGCCGTCGGGGCCCGGGCGGCGGGTCGCGGAGCTCTCGGGCGGCGAGAGGAGGCGGCTGACGCTCGCGCGGATCGCCGTCAGCGACGCGCACCTGTTGGTGCTCGACGAGCCGACGCACCACCTCGACCTCCGCGCCGTGGAGGCGCTCGAAGACCTCCTCGAGCGGTATGCGGGGACCGTGCTGCTGGCGTCGCACGACAGGAGGCTCGTCGAGCGAGTGGCGACCCGTTCACTGCACGTGGGCAGCGGTGAGTTGCACCATGGCTCCTGACGGGCATGCCCATCGCGCCGCACGTTCTGCCGTTCCTCGCCGCGCTGCCCAGCGCCGCCGGCCGTACCGCCCTCGTGACGGGGGGTAACGCCGGGCTGGGTCGCGAGACCGCGAGGTTCCTCGCCCACAGGGGCGCGTCCGTGATCATCGCCGCCAGGGACTACGCCAAGGCCGAGGAGGCCAGGGCCGACGTCCTCTCCGACGTGCCGGACGCCGACGTCAGGGTCGAGCGGCTCGACCTCGCCTCGCTGGCCTCGGTCGAGGCCTGCGCCGGGCGGCTGGGCCGGCGCGAGATCGACATCGTCGTGTGCAACGCCGGGATCATGGCGGTCGACCGGTCGCTGACGGAGGACGGGTTCGAGTCGCAGCTCGGCGTGAACCACCTGGGGCACTTCGCGCTCGTCGGGCGCCTCTACGAGCGTCTCGCCGCGCGGCCCGGGGCGCGGGTCGTGGTCGTGACGAGCTCGGCCGCCTACTTCGGGCGTCTCGACTTCGACGACCTGATGGGCGAGCGCCGCTACGACCGCTGGACGGCCTACAACCAGGCGAAGCTGGCCAACGTGACCTTCGTCCAGGCGCTCGCGCGCCGGTTCGCGTCGGCGGGAGCGGGCGTGGCGGCTCGGGGCGCGACGAGCTCTGGCGGTCGGGTCGCCGCGGACGCCGGTGCCACCGGTCGCGCGGAGGCGGGCCCACGCGCCCAGGGCCGGGAGGCAGCGGGCCCGGGCGCGCCGGGCCACGCGACGGCGCACGCGGCCCACCCCGGCATCGTGTTCACGCAGCTTCAGCGCCGCCTCCTGGAGGAGGCCCAAGGCCTCCCCTGGCGCGACCGCGTGTTCCTCGGTCGCATCACCCCCTCCATCGGCCAGGACGCGCAGATGGGCGCCCTGCCGCAGGTCTACGCCGCCCTCTCCCCGGACGCCGAGAACGGCGACATGTGGGCGCCGCGCTGGTTCGTGCGCGGCCGCCCGGTCAGCGTCCGGCCGCCGCGGGCCACCTTGGACGTGGGGGCTCAGGAGCGGCTCTGGGCCGTGTCCGAGGAGCTCACCGGCGTGGCTTTCGGACCCCGGGGCTGACGGAATCGTGTTCCCTCCCTCGCGTCACCGTATGGCCCTGGTGACGCCCCACGGGCGAACATCTAGGCAGTGAACCGGTTGCTCTCGGCGATCGCCGTCGGGACCGTCTCGCTGCTGGCGTCTGCGGCCGTCGCCCAGGACCTGCGCCCGCTGTCGTCGCTGCACGGGCCGGTGCGAGTGCTGGACGTTGTGGACGGCGACACGGTCGTGCTCGGCTCGAACCTGGGTCCGCGCACCGTGAGGCTGATCGGCATCGACGCGCCCGAGATGTCGGACGGCACCCGTGGCCTGGAGGCTCGGGAGCGCCTCAACGCGCTGCTGGGCGGGCGGATGGTGTGGGCGGAGATCGGCACGGAGCCGGAGGACCGCTACGCGCGCCTCCTCGCCTACCTGTACGTGGAGGACCCCGCCGGCCGCTGGGACCTGGGCGGCGTGCGGGCGACGCAGGTGAACCTCGCGCTGGTCGCGGGCGGCTGGGCCGACACGCTGACGATCCCTCCCAACACCGCCTACGCCCCCTTGTACGCGGAAGCGCGGGCGGAGGCCGCGGCACGTGGCGCCGGCTTCTGGGCTCAGGCGCAGGAACGCCCGGCAGGAGCCGAGGACCCGGCGCGCCCTGGGCATGGAGGGGGCCATGCTGGGGGAGAGGGGCCGGCCCAGGGAGCGGCGACCGCGGCGGTCCCGGCACAGGGGGGTACCGGCCCGGTGCGCCTGCACTGCGCGCTCGTCAACCCGTCGACCCCGAACGACGAGGGCGCCGAGTGGGTGTCAGTGGTCCTCGCCGAGCCCACGGACACGACCGGCTACTACCTGTGGGACGAGGGCTCGAGGTCGACGTTCCGGCTGCCCGGCGGCCTGCAGCCGGCCGGCGAGCTGCGCGTGGTCAACCCTGGCCAGGGGGCGTGGAACAACTCGGGCGACACGATCTTCCTGATGCGCGGCGGCGACGTCGTGGACCAGTGGACGTACGGGCCCGAGCTGGCCGTGAACGACCGCGTCGCCTGCCGGGACCCCGCCGTGCCGGGTCGCGCGCCATGAGGACGGGGTAGCGGGCGGTCCGACCGCGGAGAGGGCCTGGCCGCGGTGGCGAGCCAGCGGGCCTACCAGCGAAGCCGAGCGGCGAGCAGCCCGTCGAGGCTCACGTCGACGCCGTCGGGCCTGTGCGCCAGCACGAGCGGGGAGGCGCCGGGAGGAGCGACCTCCTCTCCCGACCACCACGCCTCGGCCGGGAGGCCCAACGCGGCCCCGACGTCGACCCGGTCCAAGACCGTGCCGTCGGTCCCCGACAGCGTGAGCCACGGTCCCTCGACCGCGACCACGAGCCAGGGCGCCCCCTGGGCGTCGTGGAGCAGCCATGCGGCCTCGTCGGTCCTGGCGAGGAGGAACCGGGTGGGGTCGGGGAAGATCCCGACGCCCTCGACCACGTAGTCGTCGATGGTCACCGTCTGTGCGCCCGGCGGCGCCAGGTTGAGCGAGATCACCAGGAACACCGCCAGCAACGTTCCCATGCAGGGCCTCCCGCCGATCGCGAGGTCCTGCTGCGAGCGGCGCGTCATTGTAAGCGGAACCACGATGCGGCGAAGCGCGGCCGGTCGGGCCCGGCCCCCTCAGCCCGCCCGCCACTCGAACGACTGGGTATGGCTGCCGTCCTCGTTCTCGCGCAGCTCGCCGCGCACGAACCCGGACTTCTCCAGCACGCGGTGCGAGGCGGCGTTCTGCGGGGCCGTGGTGGCGATCAGCCGCGTCATGCCGTGCGCCGAGCGGGCGTACGCGACGACGCCGCGCACGGCCTCGGTCGCGAGGCCCTGCCCCCAGTGCTCGCGGGCGAAGGCGTACTTCACCTCCGGCTCCGCCTGGCCGCCCGGGTGCACGATGCCGATGAAACCCACCACCTCACCGCCGGCTAGCGCCTCGAGGGCGAACATCCCGTACCCGCGCCGGGCGTAGTTGTCCGCGGTCACCTCGAGCCAGCGCGCGGCCTCGCTCGGTGTCAGCGGCGAGCCGTCGCCGACCCACCGCATCGCGTCGGCGTCGCCGTAGACGCGAAGCAGCGGCTCCAGGTCGGACTCGCGCCAGCGGCGGGCGCGCAGCCTCGCGGTCCTGAAGACCTCGTCGGGGGCGTGCTGGTCGTGGGGCATGGCCGGTCGAGTGTCGCACGGTCGCGGCGCTCTGGTGCGCGGGAGGCGCGACTCGGCGCCGCCACGCCGCGGCGGTTCCCGGTCTGCTTGACGAACGGGCCTCGGGAGCCCATACTGAACCAGATGGTTCAGTATCAGCCTCCGGTCCACGAGACGTTCGCCGCCCTGGCCGACCCCACGCGCATCGGCTTCCTCGAGAGGCTCGGGCAGGGTGACGCGACGATCGGGCAGCTCGCCGCGCAGGCGGGCATCTCGCTCACGGGCACCAAGAAGCACGTGGCGGTGCTGGAGTCGGCCGGGCTCGTGACCACGCGGAAGGAGGGCAGGGCGCGGGTCTGCACCATCGGACCACGCCGCCTCGAGCGGGAGGCGGCCTGGATAGCCAACTACCAACGGGTCCTCGAGGAGCGCCTAGACCACCTCGGCAAGCTGCTCGAGCGTCTCAAGGCCGAGGAAGGCCCCGAGGAGGAGGGCCGCCGAGAGGAACAGGGCCGCCCAGAGCGACGGGACCGCCTCGCGAAGTAGGCCCGAACCAAGGAGGAGCCATGAGCACGAAGGCAGCCACCTACAAGCACACGCTGAGCCGCGTCGACGGACGCACGATCCGCGTCGAGCGCGTGTTCGACGCCCCGCGCGACCTCGTCTGGCGCGCGTACTCCGAGCCCGAGCTCCTCGCGCAGTGGTGGGGCCGCGGCCACAGGCTGGTCGTCGAGCGCTTCGAGTTCGTGAAGGGCGGCCACTGGCGCGTCGTCGAGCACTGGGAAGGCGGGAGCGCGGGGTTCGAGGGGCGCTTCCGCGAGATCGAGCCCAAGACCCTGATCTCGCAGACGTTCGAGTGGGACGGCGCTCCCGGTCACGTGTCGGTGGACACGACGGAGCTCAGCGACGTCGACGGCGGGCGCGCCACCAGGGTGGTCATCACCTCGCGGACGTTCGACGAGCAGGACCTCGAGGGCATGATGCAGGCCGGCATGGAGGCCGGGATGGCGCAGAGCCACGAGGCCCTCGACGCGCTGCTCGCGAGGCTGCAGGGGAAGGGGTAGTCCCAGGTCGCGCTGAGAGAGCCCAGCGCTCCCCGAGTCCGACCCCGCCGGTCGGCAGAGCTCGAGGTCGTGCCTGGCGAGGAACTCGTCGAAGGTGTGGCTCGCCTCGGTCAGGTGCGGCGTCATGCCCCCGGCGCTCAGGTCCGCGAGCACGGCCGCGTCGCCCTGCTGGCCGTCGGTGCCGACGCCCTCGAACGTCTCGAGCTCCTCCATCGCCTCGCCGTACGCGTCCTCCATGACGTCGTAGTCGTGGTCGTCTACGAACAGCTGGGTGTCGGCGCGCGCCTCGTCGCAGTCGATCGGCGGCCCGAGCCGCTGACCCTCCGATCCGTCGATCGCTCCAACAGGCGCGCGCCGCGGGGTACTCATCAGATGCCCGTCCCCGGGGTTGCTCCTTGGGCGCGAGCGGTTTAGGGTCTCCCGGTGGACAGGACCCCTTACCTCGACGCCCCGGTCCCCGAGGTGGCCGACAGGGCGACCTGGCAGGCGCGGATCGACGAGCTCCGCGTGAAGGAGAAGGCCCACACCCGCGCCGGCGACGCGCTGGCGGCCGAGCGGCGGCGGCTACCGATGGTCGAGGTCGACGCGCGGACGCCGCTCGTCGGCGCGAACGGCCCGGTGCCGCTGATCGACGTCTTCGAGGGGCGCTCGCAGCTCATCGCCTACTTCCACATGTGGCACGCGGGCAGGCCAGCGGCGGAGCAGTGCGAGGGCTGCACGTTCTCGACCACCCACGTGCAGGAGCTCTCCTACCTGCACTCGCGCGACGTGACCTACGCGACCTTCTGCCAGGGTCCCTACGAGGTGAGCAAGCGCTACCACGACTTCATGGGCTGGGTGCAGCCCTGGTACTCGGTGCCGGAGGAGTCCGTCGAGCGCCTCATCGCCGGCCGGCACTTCGGCATCCTCGTCTGCTACCTGCGCGTCGGCGACAGGGTGTTCGAGACGTACTGGACCACGGGTCGCGGTAACGAGGTCATGTCGCCGTCGTACGGCCTGCTCGACCTGACCGTCTACGGTCGGCAGGAGCTGTGGGAGGACTCGCCCGAGGGCTGGCCGCAGCGCTGGAGCTCGCGCGACGGCTCGGCGTTCCGCCAGAACGGCCGCCCCACCGCGCAGTGGTCGCGCGTCCGCGCCGGGCGCGACGACGACCTGGGAGGGTCGACTACCTGAGCTCGAAGCTGGCGTGCACCACGGCGGTCACGCGCTTCTCGATGGTGCTGGTGTCGTACATGCCGTAGGAGGCGACCTCCGTCGAGTTGAGCTGGGTCACCTGGAAGACGCCGCTGTCTGCGGAGCGCAGAGGACCCACCCTGGCGCCCGTGGCCTGGGCGATCGCCTCGGCGCGGCGCTGCGCGTCGCGGATGGCCTCGGCCAGGAGCTCGGGCCTGAGGTCGGTGAGGCCCGAGTAGTAGTACTCGAGCGAGGTCGTCTGGTACGTGAGCCCCGCGTCGACGAACGGCTGCGCGTCCTGGGCGAGGTCGGTCACCACCTGCACCTGGTCGGACGTCAGCGTGAACCACTGGTACAGCTCGTAGCCCACGACCTCGCGCACGCAGGCGGCGTCGGCGTTGTAGCACTCGCGGTAGACCGCGGAGACCGACACGGGCTGGATGCTGAGGTCCTCGCGGGCGAAGCCGGCGTCCGCCAGCACGTCGAGGACCACGTCGAGGTCGGCGGCCATCTGCCGGTAGCCTTCCCCGAGGGACGAGGCGTCCACGCGCCGGGAGAACGACCCGACCCACTTGACCTGGTCGGAGACGACGGCGCGGTCGGCGGAGCCGGTTACCTCGAGCCTCGAGGACTCGTACCCCTTCACGTGCTCGACGCCGCGCACCGCGATGTAGGCGGCGACGGCCAGTCCGGCCGCGAGCAGGAACGCCGCCGCGACGATGCCGGCGTCCACGGCGCCGAGGGAGCTACGCCCGCGAGCGAGGGTGCCCGGAGACCTGCGTGGGGTGTGCTGCATGAGGCCCAGCTTAGGTCCGCCGGGCTGGGGCCGCGCGGGAGGATCAAGGGTCGGTGAAGGGGCCGGGCCCGTGGAGGGCGATCGGCCTCGGCCGTCCCCGGCGTACCGCGGCGCCTATGCCCTGAGCTGGCGCCGGCGTTCCGCGACGCCTATGCCCCGAGCTGCCCCCGGCGTACCGCGGCGCCTCGACCTTCCACCGGTCCCCGGCGTGCCGCGGCGCCTCGATCCCCTAGCCGTCCCACGCGAACGCGGGCACCCACACGGACACGGAGCCGCTGGCGCACCGGAACTCGGCCCAGCCGTCGTCGTCCGTCGTGACGGTGCCCTCCACGTGGCCCGTGACGTCGACGAACTCGGTCCGCGGGCTCGCCGTCTGCATGCGGCGCGCTCCAGGCTCGCCGCTGCTCAGCACCACGGCCGCGCCGCCGGGGTGCTGCTCGTCGCCCGTCCGTACCCAGCCGATGCAGCGCGGCTCCTCGAAGTAGTCGCGCTGCTCCCCGTAGGCGCGCTCGCGCCGCACCCGCAGGAACCTGTCGATGAGCCAGCGGTGGCTCGGCATGACCACGTGGTGGGGCTGGCCGTCGCGCCCCTCGCCTTCGTACTCGGCGCCGTCGTAGTCGGCCAGGAACACGACGGGGTAGCCGCCCTCGCGCAGCAGGACCAGCGCGTACGCCAGCGGCACGAACCAGGGCTCCACGACGGCTTCGTTCGTCTGCAGCGGCTGGGTGTCGTGGTTCGTGACGAGCGTGACGGCGCCGGTGGGGTCTTCCTGCACCAGCGTGCCGTCGAAGAGGGTGCGGAGGTCGAAGCCCTCGGGGTCCTGGCTGGCCGACACGAGGTTGTCGTGCAGGATCGTGTCGAAGAGCGCGACCCGCCCGTCGGTCCTGTCGCGGAAGCGTCGCAGTGCATCCCTGTCGTAGGTCCAGTACTCCCCGACGGCGAACAGGTCCCGGTCGCGGACGGCCCTCACGTGCTCGAGCCACTCGAGGAAGAAGCCGGGCCGCACGTGCTTGGCGGCGTCGAAGCGGAACCCGTCGACGCCGGTGGTCTCGACGTACCACCTGCCCCAGTGCAGGAGCTCGGCGCGCGCGTCCTCGCTCTGGATGTCGACGTTGCAGCCGAGCAGGTAGTCGTAGTTCCCGAAGTCGAGGTCGACGTCGTGCTGGAAGCTCTTGCCCTCGAACAGGTAGACGGCCTCGAGCTCGGGGTCGTTCTCGTCGCGGTCGACGGCGTTGAAGTGCCACCAGTGCCACTCGAGGGTCGAGTACTCGCCGCCGCGGCCCGGGAAGCGGAAGTGGGTCCAGGCGCGGATCCGCCGCGGCTCGCCGATGGGCTTGGTGCGGTCCCGCGGGTCCATCGGCGTGGCCGAGAACTCCTCCGGCTCGTCGCCGCCGAGGCGGTGGTTGAGGACGACGTCCGAGTACACCTGGACGCCGGCGGTCTGCGCGGCCCTTATCGCCCTCAGGTACTCGTCCTTGGTGCCGTACTTCGTGCGCACCGAGCCCTTCTGGTCGAACTCCCCCAGGTCGAAGAGGTCGTAGACCGCGTAGCCGACGTCGCTCGCGCCGCCCGCGCCCTTGCAGGCGGGCGGCAGCCATACGGCCGTGAAGCCGGCGTCCGCGAGCTCCTCCGCGCGCTCCTCGAGCCGGCGCCACAGGGTCCCGTCGGCGGGCAGGAACCAGTGGAAGAACTGCAGCATCACGCCGTTGACGTCGTTCACGCTGTCACCTCTGTGCGGCAGCCCGCCGGCGGGGCCGGGCCGGCCGAGGCTCGTCGGTCGCCCCGCTCGGGCGCCGCACCATGGTCCGCGGCCACCGAACCGGCGGAGGATAAGCCCCGAGCGTGAGATACTGCTGCGCGCACCCGGCCGTCGCCGCGTACGAGGTGGCCTGGACGGACCCGCCTGAGCGCATCGCCGAGCACGTCGCTCGCGCCTTCGCCCCCGACGGTGTCTTCGTGTCGCCGTGGCTCGGCCGCCCCGTGGTGGGCCACGAGGCCATCAGCGAGCACATCGCGGCCTCGCGGGGTCGCCTGGCCGGGACCACCGTTCGTCACACCAGCGTCATGGAGAGGGTGGGGAACGTCCTGAGCTGGACGTGGGCCTTCGCCGCCGACGGACAGACGGTGGCGAGCGGCATGGACGTCGTCGTCCTCGCGGAGGACGAGCGGATCGCGCTGCTGGCGGCGTTCGACGGGCCGACGCCGCCTAGCGTCGGCGAGGAGCGCGACAGCTAGGTGGGCGCTGAGGGCGGGAGCCGCGAGCCGGGCTCCGGGCCCGACCGGCGCGGACCGCTGGGGCCCGCCCTGCGCCCGCTCGGAGACCTGGCCCTAAGCCTCCCGCGCCGCGCTCCGCTCCCTGAACCTGCCGAACTCCTCCACCCGGACGGCCAGCGCGCTCGCCAGTACCTTCGAGTCGCTGGCGATGGTCACGAGGTCGACGCCCCAGCCGGCCGCCACGGCGGCGAACTCGGGGCCGTTGGTGTGCAGCCCGATCACGAGGCCCCGCTCGTGGCACGCCGCGACGACCCTCTTGACGGCGTCCTGGTGCGCGGTCCTGACGCTGTCGGTCTCGGGAGGGAACCCCAGCGAGAGGCTGAGGTCGGCGGGCCCGATGTAGGCGCCGCTCAGGCCGGGCGTGTCCAGGATGTCGTCGAGGTTCTCCAGCCCCTTCCTCGTCTCGATCATCGCGAAGACGAGGAGGCCCTCCTGGGCCCGCCGGAAGTAGTCAGGTACGACTACGGCCGCCCGCGCGGGACCGAAGCTGCGGTTCCCGCGCGGCGGGTAGAGGCAGGCCGCCACGGCGCGCCTCGCCTCCTCGGCCGACTCGACGAGCGGCACGATGACGCCGGCGGCGCCCATGTCGAGGACCCGCATGATGATGCTCGGCTCGTTCCAAGGTACGCGGACCAGGGTCGGCCTTCCCGCGGCCGTGGTGGCCTGCAGCATGCCGGGCAGGGCGTCGAAGTCGACGAGGCCGTGCTGCATGTCGATGCACAGCGAGTCGAACCCGCTACGGCCGGCGATCTCGGCGACGAACGGCTGCGGGATGGTCAGCCAGCAGTTGGTCGTCGTCTCGCCCCGGCTCCAGCGCTCCCTGAGCTCGGCTATCGCGTCGAACATGTCCGGGCTCCCGCCGGCCCGGGCGCGGTCTCCCCACGTAGCCGTGCCGCCCGCGGCCTCACGCACTTATACCGCTGGAGGGCGCGGCGCCTTGCGGAGGAGAGGTTCCCGCCGGCCCCGACGAGGACCGCTCAGGGGGCCCTCCCGCTGCGCGCGAAGGCTTCACGGCACGCGCCCCTCGACCCGACCGCGCGGTTGACAGCCGTCGCCGGCCTCAATAATCTACATTCTATAGAAACCTCCTGACCTCAGACCCGAGGCCCGGGGTGTAGGACCTGCGACCGCAGGCGCTGGACCGGCGACGGCGCACGTGGGGTGCGAGCCCACCGCTGCGGGCCTGCCTCGAGCGACCGGGAACCGGGCTCGCGGACGACCACCTCGAGAGGCGGCCATAGATGTCGGAGAGCCCCACCATCAGCCGCGAGACCCTCGCTTCCCGCGTCGCCCTGCGCCTGCGGGACGAGATCCTCACGGGTCGGCTCAAGCCGGGGGACCGCCTCAACGAGCTCTCCATAGCCGAGCGCTACGGGGTCAGCCCGACGCCCGTGAGGGAGGCGATGCGCCTGCTGCACGGCGACGGCCTGGTCGAGTACGCCGACCGCAGGGGCGTGCGCGTCATCGAGATCGCCGAGCGGCAGATCAGGCAGGCGTTCTCCGTGAGGGCCGCGATCGAGCACCTCGCGCTCGAGGAGGCCTTCCCGCTCATGTCCCGCGCCGACAAGGAGCGCCTCCTCGAGCTCGCGCTGAGGACCGAGGAGGCCAGGGGCCGGCCGGCGAGCTTCCTGTTCGAGGTCGACAGGCGGTTCCACGGCTTCCTCGTCGACTCCTCCCGGAACAGGTGGCTGAGCGAGTTCTCCGGGCGGCTGGCCAACGTGCTCACGGTGGCGCGGCTCGACCTGTTCAACGCGCCGGACCTCGACGCCGTCATCGCCGAGCACGAGGCCATCGCCCACGCCGTG
The DNA here is from genome assembly GCA_036381035.1 of Trueperaceae bacterium. Taxonomy (NCBI): domain Bacteria; kingdom Thermotogati; phylum Deinococcota; class Deinococci; order Trueperales; family Trueperaceae; species Trueperaceae bacterium. The sequence continues at coordinate 85,017 of DASVDQ010000065.1, forward strand.
CTGGCGGACGACCTCGCCAAGGCGCACGAGGAGCTGGACAAGCACATCAGGCGCGTACGCGACAACGCCATCGCCGCCCACGAGCGCGCCCGTCGGCGCACGGAGGGCGCGGGGAAGGAGCCGTCATGAGGCTGGTCAACTACCGCTCCCACGCCGCGGGTCTGACGTCGGTGGGGGTGCTGGAGAACGAGCACGTGGTCGACGCGGCCAGCCTGCTGGCGCGCGTCGGCGAGGACCCGGCGCACGCGGCCAGCATGGAGCGCCTCATCCAGCTACCCCGCGAGACGCTCAGGCGCCTCGGCGAGGCGGCGCGGGACGGCGCCGGCCGCCGGACGCCTCTGAGCGAGGTGCGCCTCGAGGCCCCGATCCGGCGGCCGAGCAAGGTCATCGGGCTCGGCTACAACTACCGCGCCCTGTGCGAGAACGAGGGCGTCACGCCGGGCCCCGAGCCCGAGCTCTTCGTGAAGATGCCGACCTCCATCACCGGGCCGTTCGACCCCGTGGTCGTCCCCAAGGTCATCGACAAGGTGGACTTCGAGGCCGAGCTGGCCGTCGTGATCGGCCGGCGCTGCTCCCAGGTCGAGGAGCACGAGGCCCTCGACTACGTGGGCGGCTACACGGTCATGGACGACGTGACGGCCAAGATCATCCCGCGTCCGCCGGAGAGCGGCAGCGTGGTGCTCGCCCTCAAGGGCGTCGACACGTTCGCGCCCATCGGCCCGGCCATCTTGGTCGCCGACGACTCCGTCGACCCGCAGGGCATGCGGATCAGGTGCCGCGTGAACGGCGTCCAGAAGCAGGACTTCCACTCCAGCGACATGGTGCACACCGTCGCCCAGGTCATCGAGTACATCTCGGCGCGCATCACGCTGGAGCCGGGAGACCTCATCACCACCGGCACCTCCCTGGGCATCGGCATCATCCAGAAGCCCCCGGTCTTCCTCGAGGACGGCGACGTGGTCGAGTGCGAGATCGAGGGCATCGGGACCATAAGGAACGAGTTCGTCCTGCGGCACGTCAGAGGGTAGGGGTCGTGGGCACGCCGACCGTGCTGGGGCACTGGGACGTCTACGAGCTGCTCCACCGCGTGCGCAGCGGGGAGGAGGCGCCTCTGGCGCGGTCCATCCTGCCTGGCCTGCGCGCGGGCAACGTGCGCGGCGTCTTCTTCGCGGTCGGCGGCGACTCGCGCAGCCACGCCAGCGGCTCCGACCTGCCGCTGCGGGGCACGCTCACCTCGATGGACGTGGCGCTCGGGGCCATCGAGGCCACGCCCGAGGTCACGGTGCTGCGCACGAGGGAGGACGTGGCGGCGCTGCCGCCAGACCGGATCGGCTTCCTGCTCGTGCTCGAGGGCGGCCGCCCGCTCGAGGGCAGCGTCGCCGTGCTGCGGCAGTTCTTCCGCCTCGGGGTGCGGTGCCTGCTGCTCACCTGGAACGGCCGCAACGAGCTGGCCGACGGCGTCGGCGAGGGCGAGAGCGCCGGCGGCCTCTCGACCTTCGGCCGTGAGGTCGTGCGGGAGATGCGCCGGCTCGGCATGGTGCTCGACCTCTCCCACCTGGCGCCCGCGGGCTTCTACCAGGCCATCGACGTCTACGGCGGCACCGTGGTGGCGACGCACAGCAACGCCAAGGCCCTGCACGACCACCCCAGGAACCTCACCGACGACCAGATAAAGCTGGTGGCGCAGACGGGCGGCGTCGTCGGCGTCGCCTTCATGCCGGCCTTCCTCGCAGCCGGGACGCCGACCGTGGCGACGGTCGTGGACCACATCGAGCACATGGTCGGGCTGGTGGGCGACGAGCACGTCGGCATCGGCCCCGACTTCTCCTACGGACCCGTCGCCGAGGAGCACCGCAGGCAGCGCAAGTACGAGGGCATCAAGGTCGACCTGGCAGTGCCGTACCCCATCCCGGACGCGGCGTCGCTGCCTCTTCTCGAGGAGGCGCTCCGCGGGCGCGGCTTCGGGGAGACGGCGATCGCGAACATCCTCGGCGAGAACCTCCTGCGCGTGCTGCGCGAGGTCCTGCCGGAGGGCGAAGCCGTGGCGGCTGCCTAGCGCTGCACGAGCGAAGAGAGGGCAGGTGGAGACCGGGTGTCGCGGCGGCCAGTCCACGAGCGGTTCCGTACCCACCCTGATGGGGTGGGGAACCGGGGTGCGCCGTGCTGATCTACTCCCTCCGCCGCCTCGCGAACCTCCTGCCGACGCTGCTGATCGTTTCGTTCATCGTCTTCGCGATGGTCAGGCTGATACCGGGCGACCCGGTGACCGCCATCGCCGGGCCCGACTCGACGCCGGAGCTGATGGCCCAGATCCGGGAGTCGCTGGGCCTCAACGAGCCCCTCCTGGCCCAGTACGGCGTGTACCTCAGGGGCCTGGTGACGGGCGACCTCGGCACGTCGATACGGTCGAGGCAGCCGGTCTGGTCCGAGATCGGCCGGCGCCTGCCGGCGACCCTCGAGCTCGCCGGCGCCGCCATGCTGCTCAGCCTCGTCGTCGGCGTCGGGCTCGGCGTGCTGGCCGCGCTGCGGCCGGGCGGGACCGTCGACGCCCTCGCGCGCTTCGTCTCGCTGTTCGGCGTGTCGTCTCCGACGTTCTGGACGGGGCTCTTGTTCATCCTGGCCTTCGCCTACTACTGGCGCCTGTTCCCGATCTCGGGCCGCGGCGGCCTCGAGCACCTCGTGCTCCCGGCCGCGACGGTCTCCCTGACCAGCGTGGCGTTCATCAGCCGGCTCACCCGGGCGAGCCTGCTGGAGGTGCTGTCGCAGGACTACGTGCGCACGGCCCGCGCCAAGGGCACGGCCGGCTCGCGCGTGGTCCTCAAGCACGCGCTGCGCAACGCGCTGATGAGCCCGATCACCGTCGCGGGGCTCGAGTTCGGGCGCCTGCTCTCCGGCGTCATCGTCATCGAGATCATCTTCTCCTGGCCGGGCACGGGCAGGCTCCTCGTCAACGCGATCCAGTTCCGTGACTTCCCGGTGATCCAGGGCCTGGTGCTCGTCTACGCCCTGATCTTCGCCCTGGTGAACCTGGCCGTCGACCTCGTCTACGCCGCTCTCGACCCGAGGATCGCCCTGCGATGACCACGGTCCCGGCCGCCGCCGCGAGCACCCGCCGGCGACGCCGCCTGCCGCCCTTCGGCGTCACCGTCAGCATCGTCATCCTCGTCGCCTTCGTCGTCACGGCCCTGTTCGGGCACCTCTTCGGGCTGCCCGACCCCTACGCGCAGAGCCTCATCGAGTCGCTCGAGGGCCCCTCGCGGGCCCACCCCCTCGGCACCGACCAGCTCGGCCGCGACATGCTCTCGCGGATCGTCGCGGGCAGCCGCTACTCGCTGGTGATCGGCCTCGGCGCCATCGCCGTGGGCGCGCTCACGGGCGTGCCCCTCGGCATGCTCGCCGGCTACCAGCGCGGCTGGCTGGACCAGGTCGTCACGCGGGTCATCGACGTTTTCCTCGCCTTCCCCGGCATCATCCTCGCCCTGGTGATCGTGGCGATCCTCGGCCCGGGCCTCTCCAGCCTGGTGCTGGCCGTCGGCCTCAGGTCGTTCCCGATCTTCGCCCGGGTGGCGCGGGCGGAGACGCTGGCGCTCAGGGAGCGCGAGTACGTCCAGGGAGCGAGGGCGCTGGGGTCCCGTGCCGCTAGGGTGCTGGGGCGCCACGTCTTCCCGAACCTGGCCAGCGCGCTCATGGTGATCGCCACGCTGCAGATGGCCACGGCCATCCTCATCGGCGCCACGCTCACGTTCCTCGGCGTCGGCATCTCGCCGGAGCTGCCCGAGTGGGGCGCGATGATGAACGCCGCCCGCCCCTACATGCTGCGCGCGCCGCTGCTGATCGTGATCCCCGGCCTGGCGCTGATGCTCGTGATGTTCGCCCTGAACCTCGTCGGCGACTACGTGCGGGACCGCGCCGACCCGTTCTCAGCCCGCTGAACCCGCTCGCGAAGGAGGTGCAGGCAGGTCTCTAGACGTCGCAGCAGTCAAGGCGTTCCCTCTACCCCCCGGGAGGAACAGATGTCCAAGTCAGAGGCAACAAGGTCGAGGTTCAGAGGAGCGGCGTTCGTCGCCGGCATGAGCGCCGCGCTGCTCCTGCTGGCGCTGCCGTTCGGCACGGCGCTGGCCCAGTCGCAGGACACCACGCTCGACGTCCTCGTGCCCGCGGAGTTCCCCGACATCGACACCTGCGAGACCGTCAGCGGCGACCAGAGCATGGTCAAGTACCACGTCTTCAGCCGGCTCTTCACGTTCAACGAGAGCATGGAGCCCGAGCCGGACCTGGTGGTCGGAGAGTCGATAAGCGACGACGGCACCGAGTGGACGTTCGAGCTCAGGGAGGGCGTGACGTTCCACGACGGCACGCCCGTGAACGCCGAGGCGGTCGCCTTCACGATCGAGCGCATGCGGTCAGAGGGCTGCGGCCAGTACGCGCTGTTCGAGCCGATCGCCGAGGTGCGGGTGGTGGACGACCACACGATCACCTTCGTCACCGACGGCCTCTTCCCGGCGCTGCGCAACAACCTCGCCCACCCCGACGCCGCCATCATCAGCCCGACGTCCTACCAGGAGCTCGGCGACGACTGGGGCCAGCACCCCGTCGGCTCGGGCCCGTACGTGTTCCAGGAGTGGGTGACGGGCGACCACATCACGCTGGTCCGCAACGAGGACTACTACGGCGAACAGCCGTACTTCGAGACGATCGACTTCAGGTTCGTCACCGACGACACCAGCCGCGCGCTGGCGATCGACACGGGCGAGGCCGACGTGGCCCTGCGCATCCTGCCGACCGACGTCGAGCGCCTGTCCGCGAACCCGAACCTGACGATCGGCCAGGTCGTGGGCCGCAGCATGATCTACCCGATGAAGGTCACCGAGGGGCCCTTCAGCGACCCGCGCGTCCGCCAGGCCGCCAACTACGCGGTCGACAAGCAGACGATCATCGACCGCGTGCTGTTCGGCGCCGGCACGCCCTCGCGCTCGCTGGTGGAGGCCGTGCAGTGGTCGATACCCGTGGGCTTCTACGAGTACGACCCCGAGCGGGCGCGCCAGCTCCTCGAGGAGGCGGGCGCCGTGGGCGCCAGGATCACGCTGCTCTCGCCCACCTCCCGGTACCCGTCGGACGTCGAGGTGAGCCAGGCCGTCGCCGGCTACCTGCGCGACGCCGGCTTCGACGTCGACCTGCAGGCCATCGAGGACTGGCCGACCTACGTCGAGACCGTCGAGCGCGGTCAGTTCGACATGTTCTTCCTCGGCTGGGGCGGCTCCACCGGCGACCCCGACAACGCCTTCCGCCGCCTGCTGCACTCGAGCAACGCCGGGCAGCTCTGGAACCCGGGCGGCTATACGAACCCCGATGTGGACAGGCTCATCGAGGAGGGCGGCTCCGAGTTCGACCTCGACGCCCGCCGGCAGGCCTACGAGGAGATCCAGCGCATCGTCTGGGAGGAAGCCCCCTGGCTGTTCACCTACCGCGCCTCGATCTTCTTCGCCCACGACGCCGCGCTGCAGGACATCAAGGTGCTGCCCGGCACCGAGATGCCGTACTTCTGGCTGGCGCACTACTAGGCCACCGCTAGGTCGTTCCCGGCCGCCCTCGTGGCGCCGGGAACGACGTTCCTTCGCCGCCTTGCCCGACGCTCACACCGACAGGAGCCAGCGTGAACCCACCCGTAGTCATCTCGCGCGAGGAGCTGAGGCGCCGGCAGGAGCACGCCCGCGAGCGCGCGTCCGCGCTCGGCGCCCGGGCCCTGGTGGTCGTGGGAGGGCCCTTCTACGACCGCCCCGGCGACCTCCTCTACCTCAGCGGCCACCAGCCGCCGTTCCCGACCTCGAACTTCGAGGGCGAGCACAGGGGCCTCGGCTACGGGGCCGTGGTGCTGCCGGTGAGCGGCGGCACGCACCTGATCGTCGACACGGTCGCCTACCGGGCGGAGCGGATCGCCGCCGACGAGGTCGTAGCGACCTCGAACGTGCCCGCCGCGCTGCGCAGGACCCTGCAGAGGCTAGGGCTGGCCGGCCAGCGGCTGGCGTTCGTCGGGCTGCAGGTGGCGCCGTACGCGCTCGTCGCGGAGGCGACGGACGGCCTCGGCGTGGAGCTCGTCCCCGCCGACGCGGTGCTCCGCGAGGCCAGGCGGAGGAAGAGCCCCGCCGAGCTGGAGGCGCTGCGCCGGGCCGCCGAGGTCGCCGAGGTCGGCATGGCTGCGGCGCTGGCGGCCATCGCGCCGGGGCGTACCGAGTCGGAGGTGGCGGCGGCGGGCATCGCCGCGTCGATCGCCGCGGGCGCCGACTTCGTCCGCTACATGAGGGTCCTTTCCGGCCCGTACGCCGGCTGGCCGCACCGCTGGCCGCCGGCCACCGACCGCGTGCTGGTCGAGGGCGACACCGTCTGCATCGACCACATCGGCGCCGTCAACGGCTACCAGTTCGACATCCTGCGCGCGCAGGTCGTCGGCGAGGGCACGCGGGAGCTGCACGACCTGATGCGGGTAGCGCGCGAAGCGACCGAGGCCGCGATCGCCGCATGCGGACCCGGCGTGCCGGTCAGGGACGTGGTGGCCGCCGCCGACGCCGTGCTGGAGCGCGCCGGGCACCTCGAGCACCGCGCGCGCTTCACCGGCCACGGCATCGGCCTCGAGACCGTCGAGGCGCCGCTGGTCATGCAGACCTCGAACGAGGTCCTCGTCGAGGGCGACGTGATCTGCCTGGAGCCGGGGATCCTCAAGCGCGGCTCCTACGGCGCCAGGTTCGAGTACGAGGTGGCGATCACAGCCGACGGGCATGAGGTGCTGGCGCGCGAGCCGTCCGGCGCCGCCTGACCTCGCCGACATGCGGCGGGAGGGTGCCTCGCCCGTCGGTCGTGACGACTAGCCGCACAGGGTCTCGACCAGCGACATGGCGACGGGGGACAGGGCGGCGCGCCTGGGCCACGCGACGTGCAGCGTGAAGCTCAGCAGGTTGCCGTCGTGTCCGCGGAGGGGTCGGCGCGGCAGGTCGTAGCCGCGCAGGTCCACCGAGTCCCCCATGATCGCGATCCCCAGGCCGCTCTCGGCCAGGGCCGCCAACGTCTGTCCCACGCTGCACTGGTAGACGACGTCGGGCTCCACCCGGGCGAGCTGGCAGGCCGACCTCAGAAGCTGGTTCGAGAGGAAGTCGTCGCTGTTCGTCACGACGACTTCGCGGTGGAGCTCCGTGACGTCGAGCGGCGCGCCCGGTTCCGAGTCCGCCAGCCGATGGCCCAGGGGCAGCAGAGCCTGCACGGTGACCGTGGTGACGTAGCGGTGGTCGAAGTGGGGAGGGACGGGTCCCGCGACGATGCCGAGGTCGCACTCGCCCTTCTCGAGCACGAAGCGCATCTGGCTAGCGCCGGCCTCGATCATCGCCAACCGCGCCGTGGGATGCGCGCGCAGCCAGCTCGACAGGCGCCGGGCGAGGAAGCTGCCCGCGGCCGTGGCGGCCGCGCCTAGCCGAACGGTCTCCGTCCACCGTCCGCTCACGCTGGCCTCGACCTCGGCGACCGTCTCGAGTATGCGTTTCGCGCCCGCCACAAGCGTCCGGCCCGCGCTGGTGGGTCTGATCCCCCACGGACCACGGTCGAGGAGCCGTACCCCCAGCTCCGCCTCCAGCTGCTGGACCTTCCGAGTGAGGGACGGCTGCGCGACGGAGAGGGCGTCGGCGGCGGCGTTGAACCCGCCGTGGTCCACCACCGCGACGAACGCCCGCAGGCCCGACAGGTTCATGATGCGAGAACGATATCACAGGATGCCATAGTGATATTGGACAAGCATCGCAAGCTGTCCTATCGTTCTCGCAACGCGAACAGGGTTAGGAGAGTCGATCGGTGAGCGCTGTGGACACGGTCGTCAAGGGCGGCCACATCATCACGTCGACGTCGCGCTTCGCGGCGTCCGTCGGTATCAGGGGCGGCAAGATCGCCGGCATCTACCAGCCAGGCAGCGAGCCCGACGCTGCCGAGGTCATCGACGCGACCGGCCTCGCCGTCCTACCCGGGGTCGTGGACACGCACAGCCACCACCGCGAACCGGGGTTCACCCACAAGGAGGACATCGAGTCGGCGACCCGCGCCTGCGCGGCCGGAGGGGTTACCACGACGGTCGCGATGCCGAACGTGTACCCGCCGCCCACCACGCTGGAGCGCCTCGAGTCCATGTTCGCGCTCTACAGGCAGAAGGCGGTCGTGGACTGGAACGTGAACCCCGCGGGCACGGACCTGCAGCAGATCCCGCGCATGGCCGCCACGGGCGTGCCCGCGATGAAGATCTTCATGGTCGTGGACACCGGCCGCGACTACCCGCACATGCCCGGGATCGGCGTCCACGAGCACGGGAAGATCATGGCGATCATGGAGGCGTGCGCGGCGGCGGATATCCCGCTGATGGTGCACCCCCACGACCAATCCCTGATGAGCCACATCGAGGAGGGGTTCTGGGCGCGCGGTGAGAGGGACGCCCTCGCCTACGCCAAGGCCTACGCCTCGCACGACGGGCTGATCTGGGAGAGCGCTATCGCGCTGCTGCTGCGGCTGCAACGGGCCACGGGAGTCCACCTGCACCTGCTTCACATCCAGACCGAGGGCAGCGTCGAGCTGCTGCGCGAGGCGAAGGGCAGGGGCCAGCGGGTCAGCGCCGAGATCAACCCCTGGGCGCTGTTCCTGGGCAACGACTGGGCCAACATCGAGCGCCTCGGTTCCTACGCCCTCTCCTACTACGTCCCGGAGAAGAACACGCCGGCGCTGTGGAAGGGGCTCAACGACGGGACCATCGACATCGTCGCCACCGACCACGCTCCGCACACCCGCGAGGAGAAGGAGGTCGGCTGGACGGACGGCTGGAAGGCACACACCGGTACGCCGTCGACGCAGCACTACCTGAGCCTCCTCCTCGATGCCGCCGACAAGGGCCTGATCTCGTACGAGAGGGTGGTGGACGCCACCTCCACGCGGCCGGCCCGGCTGTTCAGGCTGCGGGACAAGGGGCGCATCGAAGTGGGGGCCGACGCGGACCTGGTGCTGGCAGACCTCGAGGCCGAGTCCGAGATCAGCGACGCGGAGGTCCTCAGCCGGAACGGTTGGACCCCGTACGCCGGCGTGAGGGTGAAGGGCGTCCCGCGGCGCACCTTGCTGCGCGGGAGGACGGTCTTCCTCGACGGCGAGGTGACGGGGGAGCCAGGGTACGGCGCCCAGGCCGTCGCCTACACGCCCAGCTACGAGAAGGGTCTGTTGGGGCAAGCCGTATGAGCCTGATGGCCGCCCAACCCGAACGGAGCGAGGCCGCGACGAAGCAAGCAGACCCAGGCAGAGGACCCGGCCTAGAGGCGGCCACCGCGCCGCACAGGCCCTCGCTCGCCGACTGGTTCGGCGGCACCTCGTGGTCTGCCAAGGCGTTCCGCCTCGTGCTCTCGTTCGGTCTGGCGGCCGCGGTCTGGGAGGTGGTGGCGCGCTACTTCGTCACCAACAGGCTCATCCTCGTGCCGTTCAGCGAGGTCCTCACGGCGCTGGTGCAGGAGGTGACGACCGGCCAGCTATGGGTCCACGCTCGCGTCACGCTGCTGGAGATCGCGATCGCGTTCCCCATGGCCGTCGTCATCGGCATGGCGCTGGGGCTCGTCATCGCGTCGAGCCGCGTCGTCCAGCAGGTCCTCGACCCCCTCTTGACCGCCGCGTACTCGGTGCCCATCGTCGCGCTCGCCCCCCTGTTCGTGGCCTGGCTGGGCTTCGGCGTCGAGTCGAAGGTCGCGATCATCCTGCTGGTGGCCGTGTTCCCCATCGTCATCAACACCGAGGTGGGCCTCCGCTCGACCGACGCAGGTCTCATCGAGGCCGCGCGGTCGTTCAACGCCACGCGCTGGCAGGTGTTCCGGACGGTGTCGCTGCCGTTCGCGATCCCCTTCATCATCGGCGGCATGCGCGTGGCCTTCACGCGCACCCTCGTCGGCGTCGTCGTGGCCGAGTTCTTCGGCGCCTTCGCCGGCTTCGGCTACGTGATCCTCTCGGCCAGCCAGACGTACGCCACGGCGCGCCTGCTGGGGTACGTGGTGCTGCTCGCGATACTCGGGATGGTCAGCAGCATCGCCCTGCGGGCGTGGGAGGCCCGGCTGGCGCCGTGGCGGGAGGTGCGCGAGTGAGCGAGCCCTCGCTGCCCTCCTCCGCCCCGGGCGTGCAGGCCTCTCAGGCCCCCGCCCTGCGACTGAGCGGCCTGGGACGCGTGTTCAGGGCGCCCGGCGGCGGCACCGTCACGGCCCTGGAGGACGTGAACCTCGAGGTGGAGCACGGCGCCTTCGTGGGCATCGTGGGCGCCAGTGGCAGCGGCAAGTCCACGCTCCTGCGCATCGTCGACGGGCTCCTGGCGCCCAGCCAGGGGACGGTAGAGGTGGACGGCAGGGCCGTGACCGGGCCCGGCCCCGACCGCGCGTTCGTCTTCCAGCAGGACAACCTGCTGCCCTGGCGGACGATCGCCGGCAACGTCGGGTACGGGCTGGACCTCGCCGGCCGGCCGAAGGCCGAGGTGCGCGCGCGCGTGCAGGCGCTTATCGACCTCACCGGCCTGACGGGCTTCGAGGCGTACTACCCGCACCAGGTCTCGGGCGGCATGCGGCAGCGGGCCAACGTCGCGCGCGCCTTGGCGATGGACCCGAAGATCCTCCTGCTAGACGAGCCCTTCGCGGCGCTCGACGCCCAGACGCGCGAGATCATGCAGGCGGAGCTGCTGCGCATCTGGGGCGGTCAGCGGAAGACCGTGCTGTTCGTCACGCACCAGATCGACGAGGCCGTCTACCTGTCCGACCGGGTGGTCGTCCTCAGCGCTCGCCCCGGCACGGTCCGCGAGGTCGTCGAGGTCGACCTCCCTCGGCCACGCGAGCTGGGCGTCAAGCGCACACCCGCGTTCCTCGAGCTGGTCGACCACATCTGGCGACTGATCGAGCAGGAGGTACGTCAAGGCATGGGAGTGACGCCCATCGGCGCTCGGCCGACGGCGACCACGAACCGGGCCTAGAAGGGAAGGGGCAAGCGTGAAGCACGTGAAGAGGTCTCTCCTAGCGGTGGCAGCGGTCCTGCTGGTCTTGGGTTCCCCGGCGGCAGCCCAAGACGGCGAGCTCGAGGAGGTCACCCTCGCCACCCTGGCGCCCAGCGCGCTGCTGTGGCTCCACGCCATCGCCGTCGACCAGGACTTCTACGCCGCGAACGGCGTGTCGGTGACGACGGTGCAGGCGCAGAGCAGCGCCGCCCTCGCCCAGGCCGTGGCCAGCGGCAGCGCGAACGCCGGCGTGGCGCTGGGTGACAACGTCATGCGGGCGATCGACGAGGGCGCGCCGCTCGTGATATCCGGTGCGATCCTCGCCAAGCCCATCCTGAGGCTGATCGGCACGACCGAGACGGCGGCGGACCTGGCCGGTAAGCGCGTCACCGGCGGCGCGGTCACCGGCGGCACCTCGGACCTGCTGCTCTACATGCTGATGAACGCCGGCGTGCAGCCGGACCAGGTGCAGGTCGTGGGCATCCCGAACTCCCGCGACCGTCTCGTGGGCTTCCAGAACGGCCAGCTCGAGGGCGGTCTGCTCATCGCCCCGTTCGACATACAGGCGCTGCGCGAGGGCTTCAACCTGCTCGATGTCTACACCGACTACTGGCTGGAGACGCCCCTGATCCTGAACCGCGATTGGGCGCAGGCGAACCCCGAGGCCGCCAGGGGCGTCACCAGGGCCTTCGCCGACGCGGCCGCGTGGATCTACGAGCCCGAGAACCGCGACGATGCCGTGCGCATCCTCAGCGAGTACACGGGCATCGAGGAGGACATCGTCCAGGAGGCGTACGAGTTCATAGTCCTCGAGCAGCAGGCGATAAGCCCCGACCTCTCCGTCCCCGAGGACAGCCTGCGCAACATCCTCGTCATCTCGCAGGCCGTGCACGGCGGCGAGATGCCGCCGTTCGAGCTGAGCAAGTACTACGACCCGAGCTACCTGGAGTAGCCGACGGTCCAGTCCTCTCGGCTCTCCGTCCCGCCCATCGGCCTTGGTCGGTGGGCGGGACGCGTGGTCGGTGCCTACGGAGTCGGGGGCCTCCGGGTCGGGGGCACGCGAGTCGTCGACGCGCGGCCGCCAGGAGCCTCCTGCCTCGACCGACCTGAACCAGCATAGGCGCCTGAAGGGAAGCTAGGGCAATCGGTGTTCTCCAAGCGCGCCCGAGGGGTCGACAGCGCTGGGGTCCCTAGCGAACCGGCGGAGCAAGGGCCCATGCCGGACCCCGGGCCCCAGACCCCTGGCGAGCCGGCACGCCTCAGGGCTGCAGCGCCTCCTTGAGGGCCTCGCCGAGGAAGTAGACGGCCAGGATCGTGACGACGATCAGGAGACCCGGCCACAGGACCAGCAGGGGCGAGATCCAGAAGTAGTTCTGGCTGCTCGTGAGCATGTTGCCCCAGCTCGCCGTGGGCGGCTGCACGCCGATGCCGAGGTAGCTCAGCGAGGTGGCGACGAGGATCGCCCAGGCCACGCCGAGCGTGGCGGCCACGATCACCGTGGGGGCGGCGTTGGGCAGGACGTGCCGCAGGATCAGCCGCGAGGTCCCGGCGCCCAGCGCCCTGCCGCTCTCCAGGTACTCCAGCCTCGTGATGCGCAGGACCTCGGAGCGCACGACGCGCGCCACGTTCATCCAGCTCGTGATGCCAATGGCCACGACCAGGGTCACCAGGCTGGGCGGGAAGAACGTCAGGATCGCCAGCATCACGAAGAACGCCGGCACCGCCATGAACATGTCGGTCACGCGCATCATCAGGTACTCGAGCCAGCCGCCGAAGAACCCGCTGAGCAGCCCGACGGCCGTGCCGATCACGAGCGCCACCAGCATGGCGACGAACCCCACCTGCAGGGTGATGCGTCCGCCGACCATCAGCCTGGCCAGGACGTCGCGGCCGAGCTCGTCGGTGCCGAGGGGGTGCTCCCGCGACGGCAGGGCGAAGGCGTCGATCACGTCGATCGCGTTCGGGTCGTGGGGCACGACGAGGGGGCCGGCGAACGAGAACAGGACGATGAGCACGAGGACCGCCACGCTGAGGGGCCCCATCCACAGACGACGGAACCTGGCGAACGCCGCCACGGCCTCACGTCCTCCTGACGCGCGGGTCGGCGACGGCGTAGAGGAGGTCGACGACGAGGTTCAGGACGATGACGAGGAAGGCGACGACGAGGGTGAGGCCCATCATCAGCGGGTAGTCGCGCGTGCTCGCCGCCTGGATCGCCAGCTGGCCTATGCCCGGCCAGCCGAAGACGGTCTCGGTCACGACGGTGCCGCCGAGGAGCCTGGTGAGCACGATGCCGAGGATCGTCAGCACCGGCAGCAGGCTGTTGCGCAGCGCGTGGACGAAGACGACGCGCGCGGCGGGCAGGCCCTTGGCCCGCGCCGTGCGCACGAAGTCCGCCCGCAGCGCCTCGATCATCGAGCTGCGCGTGTAGCGGGTTATCTCGGCCAGGTTCAGCAGCCCGAGCACGATGACGGGCATCACGAAGTGCTTCGCCACGGCCAGGAAGCCGGTGCTGCCGTCGGACGGCCTGATCCCCGACGAGGGCAGCACGCCGAGCGTGACGGAGAACAGGAGGATCAGCGTGAGGCCGAGCCAGAAGGGCGGCAGCGAGAAGCCCGCGAAGGCGACGGCCGTGATCACGTTGTCGAGGGCCGAGCGCGGCCTGAGGGCGCTGACCACCCCCAGGAGGATGCCGAAGATCGCGCTCACGACGAAGGCGACGAGGCCCAGGTAGACGGTGTTGGGCAGGCGCCCGCCGATCAGGCTCCGCACCGACGCCCCGAACTGCAGGCTGGTGCCCAGGTCGCCCCGCAGCAGGGTCGTGAGCCAGCGACCGTACTGCACCGGCAGCGGCTGGTCGAGGCCCAGGTTCGCCCGGATCCTCTCGACGTCCTCTGGCGAGAGGTTGGGGTTGATCATCACGGTCGGTCCGCCGGGCGCCGTGTGGAGCAGCACGAACGTGCCGATCGACACGAGCAGCAGGACCACGACCGTGCCGACGATCCGTTGGATTAAGAACCTGACCATGCCCTACAGCGCCGGACGCCGCGGGTGGGGCGGTCGGGGTTAGCCCTCCGCCCCACCCGCTGGACCCTCCTCAGCTACTGGCCCTCGTACCGCCACTGCTCGACCCACTGCAGCGCCTCGCGGAACGGCAGGGGGGTCGTCGTGAGCCGCGCGTTCATCGCCTGGATGTCCTGCGGGTAGAAGAGGACGACGCCGGGCGGGTCCTCGTACATCACCTGCTGGAGCTCCTTGTAGATCTCGGCCCTCTCGGCCTGGTCGGAGGTGGCGCGCCCCGCCTCGAGGAGCTCGGTCACGCGAGGGTTGTCGTAGTGGACCGTGTTGAACGCCTGTCCGGGCGCGTAGTAGTTCGTGAGGTCGGGGTCGGGAGGCAGCACCCAGAAGCCCGCGTGCGCGACCCACTCGCCGCCGAGCAGCTTCTGCACGTAGACGGGCCACTCGTCCACCCGCACGCCCACGTCCATGCCCAGCGCCTGGTAGGCCTGCTGCGCGATGAGCGTCGTGCGCTCGCGCGTCGGGTTGCCCTGGTCGACGCCGATCTCGAAGGCGAACCGCTCCCCGTCCTTCTGGAGGACGCCGTCAGGACCCGGCGTCCAGCCGGCCTCCGCGAGCAGCTCCCTGGCGCGGTCGGGGTCGTACGGGACGGGCTCGAGCTCGTCGTCGAACGCCCACGGGAACACCGGCGGGATCGGCCCCACGCCGATGACGGCCTCGCCGCCCATCACGCTCTGGATGATCGCCTCGCGGTCGAGGCCGTAGATCATCGCCAGGCGTACCCGCGGGTCGGAGAACAGCGGGTGCTCGTAGTTGAACGAGATGTGCTCGAAGCCCAGGTAGGGCACGCTCTGGATCTTCACGCGGTTCGAGCGCTGCAGCGCCGGCAGGTTCGTCGGCTGCACGACGGCGTAGTCGAGCTCGCCGCTGAGGAGCTGCGCGACCTGCGTGTTCACGTCGGGCAGGACCTTGAAGATCACGCGCTCGATGGGCGGGGCGCCCTTGAAGTAGTCGGGGTTAGCGACGAACTCGTACTGGCTGCCGGGAGTGACGCTGGCGATCTCATACGGCCCTGTCGAGATGGGGTGGCGCGTGTTGAACTCGGTGGCCTCGGCGATGTTCTGGCCCTCGAGCACGTGCCTCGGCACGATGCCGACGTTGTAGGAGGCGATCGTCGGGAACGAGCCGAGGGGGCTCGAGAGGTGGAACCTGACCGTGTAGTCGTCGACGACCTCGACGCTCTCGATGACCGCGATGGCGGAGCGCCTGGGCGAGTTGTTGTTCGGGTCGAGGATCGTGTCGTAGGTGAACTTGACGTCCTCGGCCGTGAACGGCTCGCCGTCGTGCCAGGTCGCGTTGTCGACGAGCTCGAACGTCCACGTCAGCCCGTCCTCGCTCACCTCCCAGCTCGTCGCCAGGTCGGGCCGCGGCTCGAACGTCTCGGGGTCGGGCCGCGTGAGGGCGTTGAAGAAGAACCTGTTGATGGGCACGGCCGCGGCGTCGGTGCCGAGGATGGGGTTCATGAGCGGGTCGGCGGGGATGGCGAGGCGCAGGACGGTGCCCGGCTGGGCCGCCGCGGTCCCGAGGAGCGCGAGGAGCAGGGCGGCGAGCAGGCCGCCCCGCCATCCCGCTCGCTGGGCACGGGGGCGTGTCTCGTGGCTTCTGGTCATCGCTTCGTCCCTTCCTTCACGCTGCGAGCGTCCGCTCGCGGAGGCGGGCGCGAGTCGCTGGGCTCCAGCGGCCCGCGCGCATGACGGCCGCGAACCGCGAGGCGTCCTCGAGCAGGGAGAGGTCCTCGAGCGGGTTCCCGCGGACGAGGACGAGGTCGGCCCGGTGGCCCGGCGCTATCCGCCCGACCTCGCCCTCCAGGCCTAGGGCCTTGGCCGCCACGGAGGTCGCCGCCTGCAGCGCCTCCATGGCGCTCAGCCCCGCGTCCCTGAGGAACCCGATCTCCTTGGCGTTCTGGCCTTGCCTGTATCGGTTGCCCACGTCACCTCCCGCTGCGATGGGGACCTTCATCTCGTGCGCCAACCGCACGCTGTCCAGCCACGGTTCCTCGTTCGCCTCCATCTCCAGGCGCTGCTTGTCGCCCAGTCGGAGCTCGTCTCCCAGCCTCAGCACGCTGTGGAGGGTGCAGAGCGTCGGCACCAGCACGCTGCCGGCGGCCAGCATCGCCGCGGCCGCCTCCTCGGTGAGGCGGGTGCCGTGCTCGATCGTGTCGGCGCCGTGCCGCGCGGCGAACAGCGACGACTCCTCGGCCTCCGAGTGGCAGGCCACGCGCAGGCCGAGGCGGTGCGCCTCGGCTATGGCGGCGCCCACCTCCTCCTCTGACATCGTCGTCATCCAGGTGTAGGAGAAGACGCTGGGCTCGCTGCCGCTCAGGCCGAGCTTCACGTGGGTCGCCCCGAGCTTCGCCTGGCGCCGCACCTCCCGCCTCACCTCGTCGACGCCGTCCACGACGACGCCCACGCCCGCCGCGTTCGTGATCCACGGCTGGTAGGAGTCGGCGGTGCCGGCCGTCGTCGTGATGAGCTCGGCGCCGGCGAGCACGCGCGGTCCCTCGAGCAGCCCCTCGCGGACGGCCCTGGACACGGCCAGGCTCGCCGAGCCGCGCGAGCCGACGTCGCGGACGGTCGTGTACCCGTGCTCGAGGAGGAGGGCGGCGTTCCTCGCCGCCACGAGCGTGGCGGACTCGAGGGAGCCCGTGTCGATCGCCTGCATGGTCGTGTACCTGTCGAAGACCAGGTGCACGTGGCAGTCGATGAGGCCGGGCAGCAGCGTCGCTCCTGACCCGTCGACCACGGTCGCCTCCCTGAGGCGTCGGCCGTGGAGCCGGTCCGCGGGCAGGACCTCGGCGACCTCGTCGCCCCGCACCACCACGGCGACCCCCTCGGCGGGCTCGGGGGAGACCCCGTCGATGACGCGGTCGGCGAGGAAGACCGTCTCGTTCATGGGGCGGGCTCCTCTACCTTTGGGCTGGCTCCGCGGGCGTCCATGGCGTGGCGGTCAGCCCTCTCCCGTGCCGGCGGCGATCCGTCGCAGGTCGTCGTTCGTGAGCACGCGGTTCGTCGCGCGGGCGGCCGCCTGCACGGCGGACGTGAGCCGCGCGAGCGCCTCGCCCTCGTAGTCGATGCCGAGCGCCCGGAGCCGCGCGCGGATCGCCTCGGGTCCGCTGTACTGGCCGATCGCGACCTGCCGGTTGGCGCCGACGAGCTGGGGATCGAAGGCCTCGAAGGCCGGCGGGTGCTTGAGCACCGCCTTGACGTGGGTCTCGAGCTTGTGCGCGAAGGCGACCTCGCCGGTGATCGGCTTGGTCGGCGGCACGTCGACGCCGAGCAGCGCGGCGACGTCGCGCGCCAGCCGGGCGAGGGCCCCCACGTCCACCTGGGGGAGCGCGCCGTAGAGGAACTGCAGGCACGCGGCCACCTCCTCGGTGGGCGGGTTGCCGGTGCGGTCGCCCCAGCCGTTCAGGGTCGTGTCGACGACCTCCGCGCCCGCCTCCAGTGCCGCCAGGGCGTTCGCGACGCCCAGGCCGAAGTCGTTGTGCCCGTGGAAGGCGACCTGGCATGACGTCGCGGCCCTGACCTGCTCGACGACGAACCTCACCGCGCCGGGTGTCGCCGCCCCCAGCGTGTCGGCGACGGCGATGCGGTCGGCGCCGGCGCGCTCCGCGACGGCCACGAGGTCGAGGGCCAGCTCGAGCTCGGTGCGCGTGGTGTCCGCGGGGGAGTACGTGACGTAGAGACCCCTGGCCTTGGCCGCGCGCACCGCCTCCTCGGTGCGCGCCCGTATCTGGCCCGGCGTGACGCCGAAGACCCGCTCGCGACGCGGCGGGGAGGGCACGTGCACGATGTTCGCGACGGTCGCGCCCGCGGAGGCCGCGGCCTCGACCTGCTCCTCCCAGGAGTCGAGGTAGCTCAGGACGACCGACTCGAGCTCGCAGGGCAGGCCCTCGTCGCGGAGGAGGCGGATCGTCCTCCAGTCGGACTCCGACAGGCCGGCGTAGCCGACCTGGATGCGGCCTACGCCCGCCGCGACGAGCCGGCGCGCGACCTCGAGCTTCTGCTCGGGCCGGAAGTTGACGATGGGCGACTGCTCGCCCTCGCGCAGCGTGCAGTCGTTGAGCGCGACGCGCGAGCCGGGGCCCAGCGAGGTGTAGCGGTCGTTGTAGGGGCTGAGCGTCTTGTGGGGCGTCACCGGCTCACCTCCTCCGCCAGCTCCCCGGGGACGAGGACGCGGCCGCCCTGCACCACGCGGTGGATCGTCGCGCGGCGCTGCAGGACCGTGACGTCGGCGAGGGGGTCGGCCTCCAGCACCAGCAGGTCGCCGAACTTGCCCTCCTCGAGGGTGCCGACCCTGTCGCCCAGGTGGAGGGCCTGGGCGGCCGTGCGCGTGGCGGACACCAGCGCCTCCTCGTGCGACATGCCGTGCCGCACCATCAGCTCGAGCTCCTTCGCCTGCTCGCCCTGCAGGTAGCGGTTGCCGAGGTCGCTGCCGGCCGCGATCTTCACGCCGGCGCGGTGGGCGCGCTCGAAGGAGTCGATCCAGACCTCCCGGTTCTCCTTCATCTCGCTGACCTGCTTGGGGTTCGTGCCCAGCTCCAGCACGCTGTAGAGGGTGCACAGCGTCGGGACGAGGTAGGCGTCCTCGGCGGCGGCGAGGCGCTCGACCGTCTCGTCGTCCATGCGCGTGCCGTGCTCGATCGTCGTCACGCCGGCGTCGAGCGCCATCCTCGCGCTCAGGTACGACTGCGCGTGGCAGGCGACGGTCTTGCCGAACCGCTTGGCCTCGTCGACGAGGACGCGCAGCTCCTCGGGGCTGAAGGAGGTCTGCTCGGTCGTGGTGTAGACGCTCGCCTCGGCGCCCGTGAGGCCGACCTTGACGACGTCGACGCCCAGCTTGACCTGCGTGCGCACGGCCTTGCGCACCTCGGCCTCGCCGTTCACCGGCATGCCGAGGCTGGCGGAGTTCGTCATCCACGGCGGCGTGGAGTCGGCCAGGCCCGCGGTCCCGCAGATGACGGGGCCGGCGGCCAGGATCCGCGGACCGTCGACCATGCCGGCGCGGACGGCGTCGCGGACGGCCGGCGCGATGGCCCCGCGCGTCCCCACGTCCCTCACGGTGGTGTAGCCGTAGGAGAGGAGCGTGCGGGCCGTGCGCGCCGCCACGATCGTGTGGAACTCGAGGGGCAGCGAGTCGATGGCGCCCAACGTGCCGAACCTGTCGTAGATCAGGTGGACGTGGCAGTCGATGAGGCCGGGGATCACCCAGCGGCCCTCGGCGTCGAGCACCGCGGCGGAATCGTCCCGGCGCAGCTCGGACATCGCGCCGAGCCTGGTGATGCGCCCCTGGCGGACCGCGACGAAGGCGTCTTCCCGGTAGCCCGGGTTCACGCCGTCCCAGACGCGGGCGTTGATCACGGTCACGTCGTGGTTGGCGCCCAGGTGGGCCCGCTCGTCGCTCATCCGCTACGCCTCCTCGTCCTGTCCGCTCGGTGGACCGCCAGGTTCGGCGAACTGGGAGCGGCCCGCCCCGGTCCGGCCGCCGGCCCTGGCGCGTCGCGCGCCGCTACCCTTCGTCCCCAGGCCGGAGCGCCCTTCACTCGACCAGCCCCAGGAACCGACGCTTGACGCCGGCGAGGTGCACCTCGATGGCCTCCCTCGCCCTCCGCTTGTCCCTGGCCTCGATGGCGTCGATGATCTCGCCGTGCTCGCTCACGGCCTGCGTGAGCTTCTCGCGCGACGACACCATCTGCGACGCCGCGTGGACGAGCAGGTCGGAGATCTCGCGCATGTAGCGGACCATCTCCTGGTTCCCCGTCAGGCCGACGAGGTGCGTGTCCATCCGGCGCGACTCGAGGAGGACCGCGCGGTTGTCGCCGCTAGCGAGGCCCGCGAGCTGCTTCGCGTAAGCGTCCTTGACCGCGCTCAGGTCCACGTCGGGCAGGTCGCAGAGGCGGGGGACGCACCAGACCAGGAGGCACTCCTGGACGTCGATGATGTCGAGCATCTTCTTGATGTCGATCCGCCTGACGACCGCCCCGCGCCCCGGAGTGCGCTCGAGGAGCCCCTGCGCGACGAGGTCCTGCAGGGCGTGCCGGACCGGCGTCCGGCTCATGTTCAGCTCGCGCGCCAGGCCCTCCTCGCTGAGGGGGCTGCCGGCCGGCAGCTCGCCGAGCAGGATGCGCTCCTTGATCGCCTCGCGCGCGACGTCCTGCAGCGAGCCGGAGCCCGTCGCCTTGGTGGTGTCCAGGACTGCCATCGCACCGCCTTCCGCGGTAGTCGTCGCCATCGGTCCTCCCCCGTATCCAGGCTGTATCCAGTTTGGATGCCAAGGGTAGGCGGGGAGGCCCTGGGTGTCAAGGGGCACGGCCGAGGCCGTGCGCGGTGGGGCGAGGCCAACGGGCCAGACGGCTCGGGCGCGCCGGTGGCCGCGGCCAGGCGCGGGCCTGGCGCGAGGCGACCCCTGCCCACCCGCGGTCGCCCGCGTTCCCCTGCGTGTGACTCGAAGCAGCACGCGCGGTAAGTTCGCACCGTCCTGCTCCGTGGCGGCGCCTCACAGTTGGGCCCGTCGTCGCCGGGTGGGGCGAGTCTCTACGGGAGGAGAAGGGATGGAGTTCGGAGAAGTCTCGGCTGCGCGCCGCCGTGCGCGCGTCGGCGGGCGTCTCGCGGCGCTCGCCGCCCTCTTCCTGGCCGCATGCAGCGAACCGGTGGTGCTGGAGATAACGAGCGTGTCGCCGACGAGCGGTGGTCCGGGGACCGTCCTCACGGTCACCGGCACCGGCTTCGCGACCGGCGCGACGGCGACGGTGTGCGGCGTCGCCCTGGAGGGCGTGAGCCTGGAGACGGACGCGGGGGCGCCCGGCACGGCGCGGCTGACCGGCACGGTTCCCGACCTGGGTGCCTCGGCCGAGTGCGTGGTGGCGGTCGTGAACCCCGGCGGGGAGAAGGCCACCTGGGACGGCAGGTTCGAGTTCCAGGGCACCGGGGGCGGGCAACCTCCGGCCAACCAGGCGCCGACCAGCACCGGCCTGCCGGACATCTCGGTCGCCGGCGACGAGGACACGCGCGTCATCGACCTGGCGGGCGCCTTCGACGATCCCGACGACGGCGCGGCCTCGCTCACGTTCGCCGCGAGCGTGACCTCGCCCGCCGGCAACGTGACGGCCGACGTGAGCGGCGCGACGTTGACGCTGGGGTTCCCGTCGCGCTTCGGGGAACCAGCGGACGTGACGGTGACGGCCACGGACCCGCACGGGGCGAGCCTGAGCGTCCCGTTCACCGTCGACTTCGCAGGCGGTGAGGTGCGGTTCGAGGCGCCGGGGCTCGGAGCCGGCGTGCTCGCCGAGGCGTCGGTCGAGGTGAGGTACGGGGGTCGCTGGTGGCGTCCACTAGCGGCGCCCAGGTGCTGACCCTGCGCAGCGGCGAGTACTCGTTCAGCGCCGAGCTCATCGAGCCCGGCAGGTACATCAACCGGAGGCTGCGCGCCCCCGAGGTCATCCAGACCGTCGCCGGCCCGGGCGAGACCGTGGTCGAGCTGGACCTGCAGGTGGTGCCGGGCAGCGGCCGCCTGTGGCTGCCCCTGCGAGACAGCGGCGGCAGCGGCTTCGTGTGGAGCTTCGACGACGACGCCCTGAGGGACGGGCTCGGCAGCCCGACCTCCGCGATCGACCCCGTGGGCGATGACGTGTCGGCGGTGGCCCGCGCACCCGACGGCGCGCTGTGGCTCTCGGGCCAAGGCGACGTCTGGCGGGTCGACCCCACCGAGCTCGACGAGGCCGACCCGCAGGTCACGTCGCCGTTCTCCTACAGCGGCGGATGGGGTTGGGTGTCCAACCTCGCCTTCGACCCTGACGGCAACCTCTGGACCGCCGAGATGGCCGCGGGCCGGGTCATGATGTTCACCGCGGACCAGCTCGACGAGGGCGGCTCGCAGTCGCCGCAGCAGACCCTCGACGTCCCCGAGGTCAGCGGGCTCGCGTTCGACGCGCACGGGAACCTGTGGGTGAGCGGCGCCGACGCGACGAACGGTACGCCCTACCTCATCTACCGCTACGACGCCGCCGACCTCGCGGAGCCCGATCCCCAGCCCGCGCTGACGATCAACGCTAGGGCGGTGAACCTGATCACGCCGGTCTCCGACCTCGCCTTCGACGACGCGGGCGACCTGTGGTACACGACCGGCCCCAGCAACCCGTTCGTGGGGCACGTGCCGGCCGAGGACGCGAGCGGCTCGGGGACGCTGTCCAGCGACGCGGACCAGGGCGTGAGGCTACCGCACAACGCCATGGCCATCGGCTTCGACTCCCGCGGGGACCTCTGGGCCATCGGCTACGACGGCGAGCTCATGGTGGTCCAGGCCGCCGACCTCGTGGACGGGACATCGCCGACCGCCAGCACCGTCGATCTGGACAAGACCGCCTACCTCGGCGCCTTCGAGATCGTCGACTGACGCGCCGTCGGCTTGGCAGCGCCGCGGGCCCCCGGTAGGAGCCCGCGGCGCTCGACCCTCCCATGCGACCGGAGCGCGCCCGGTCGTCCCCGGCCGAGACTTCAGGAAGCTGTGGTCCCACGGCGATGGGCGGAGGAGCCCTCACTCCACGTAGCTGTCGTAGCGCCACTGGCGTCGGCGGCCCGGGGAGAGGACCCCGACGTGGGTCGTCACGTTGCCCAGGCCGATGGAGAACTGGAGGTCGGGGTGGGCGGCGTCCAGCTCTCGCAGCCGGCGCTCGGCCCGGCGACGCGAGTCGGCGCTGCGGTAGTCGAGGTCCACGCCGTGGGCGGTGACGTGGTCGCTGCCCTCGGCTCCGTCGACGCGGCGGTTGTACTCCACCGGCCGCCACCAGTTGCGCATCTTCACCGGCTCGCCGACGAGGCGTCGCAGCTCGTCGGCGATCAGCGCCAGGGCGGCGCCGCGCTTCCACCAGGCGTGGGGCGGCAGGAACGTCTCGTAGCCGAGCTCCGAAGCCACGCGCGCGTCGTGCGGCGTGAGCATCTCCCGCGCCGAGAAGTGCGCGACGCCCGTGGCGGTCAGGTACTCCTGGAACCCCGCCGGCGTCATGGCGTGGTCCCGGGGGTCCACGACGGTCCCTCCGAAACTCGCTATCGCCGCGTCCAGCAGCGACTCGTAGTCGTCGCCGTACCCCACGAGGGCCGGCAGCGGCTTGATCTCGACGTGGAGGTGGTTGTCGTGGCCCGACGCGCGCGTGCACAGGTGCTCGCCGATCAGCACGGGGTCGTTGAAGAAGATCCGGCTGACCATCGGTTGGTGCCTGAGCGCCCTGAGCTGCGCCCTGGTGGCGTCGCGGTCGTAGGTGGCCGTCGTGTGCGTGGTGCCGCCCGGCGCCGTGCCGTCCGTCCGCGGCAGGCGCAGGTCGGCCTCGAGCCCCGTCTCGTGGCCCGCGTGGTCCGGCGTCGGGCCGCCCCGGGGCAGGCTGACGTCGTTGACGGTGATCGGCGCGTCGCCGGGGGTGGAGCCGAGGTGGTTGTCGTGGTACCAGCGTCCGGCGTCCGCGAGGGTGTCGGCCATCCACGAGGTACCGAAGTCGTGGTGGTCGGCCAGGTCGCGGAGCTCGAGGTTCACGAAGCCGTCGTCAGCGCCTCCGCCGGGCGGCATCTCCTGCCACCGCGCCGCGTCGGCCGAGTTCAGGTACTCGAGCGTGGGCCCGCCGACGTCCACCCTGCCGTCGCCGCTCACCGCGTTGCGTCCGCGGAAGATCGACTGCTGCAGCTTTATCGCCTGCGTCAGGTCATTCCCGGCCGTGCCGTCGACGGTGAGCCAGTCGAGGCCCAGCGCCACGAGGTGGGTCTTCAGCGCCGTGACGTCGGCGGGCTCGTTGGCGCCGCCGGCGCCGACGCTCTTGCCCAGGGTCAGTGTCGCCATCGGTGATGCCTCCAGTGGGCGGCGGCGTGTGGCCGGCCGCCAGCGGGCCGCGGGCTTCGGGTGCGACGCAGGTAGGGAAGCACTGCAGGTTGCTGGGAAGGCGGCAAGCCTAGCGGGCCGGCGCCTAGCCCGCTGTGAGGGTTGATATCGTCCTCGGAACCGACCCGCGGGGCGCGCGATGGGTTGAGAGCAGCCGTGGCTGCGCCCGCGGAGACGGTCGCAGCGGTGAGAACGGCACGAACCGGCCGCCAAAGGTCGATTGACCCGGTCCCGCCGGAACGAGTAGACTTCTGGATGCTGACCACGTGGGCGGTTAGCTCAGCGGGAGAGCACTCGCTTCACACGCGAGGGGTCACTGGTTCAA
>DASVDQ010000066.1 GCA_036381035.1 Trueperaceae bacterium
TGAGGAAGTCGCGCTGGTAGGCCGTCTCGATCCCCTCGGCGACGACGTGCTTGTCCAGCTTGTGCGCCATCGCGCAGATCGCCTCGACGATCGGGAACGTGCTGGCGGGCAGGTGGCTGCCCTCGACGGCCCGCGTGGCGATCTCGGTCCAGGCGCCGGCGTGCATGCCCGTGTGCCGGCGCAGGCCGGGGTCGGTGTTGAGCGCCGCCAGCTCGGGGTGCGCGACCCTCACGGCCTGGTCGACGGCCTGCGGCGCCAGCCCCTGCACGAACGACCTGTCGATCTTCAGGGTCCTGATCGGCAGCCTCTGCAGGTAGGCCAGCGAGGAGTAGCCGGTGCCGAAGTCGTCGAGAGCGGTCGGGACGCCGAGCCTGTCGAGCCGCATCAGCGTGCGCAGCGCCAGGTCGTAGTCGCGGACCAGCACGCTCTCGGTCACCTCGATCTCGAGCAGCTCCGGCGGTATGCCGGAGTCGTCGAGGGCGCCCCTCACCGTGTCGACGAACGACTTCTGGTGGAACTGCATCGTCGAGACGTTCACGGCCAGCTTCACCGGCGTGTAGCCGGCGCGCAGCCAGTCGCGCAGCCTCAGCGCCACGTCCCGCAGCAGCCAGTGGCCGATGGGCGAGATGAGCCCCGCCTCCTCGGCCACGGGGATGAACTCGCCCGGCGAGACGATGCCGAGCTCGGGGCTGTGCCACCTGAGCAGGGCCTCGAAGCCGACGAGCCTGTTGTCGGACAGGCGCACCTGCGGCTGGTACAGCACCTCGAGCTCGTTCTCGTGCAGCGCCTGGCGCAGCTGTCGCTCCAGCTCGAGGCGGCGGCTCAGGCGCGTCCTGACCTCGACGGTCGAGAAGTAGTAGGAGTTCTTGCCGCCCTCCTTGACCTCGTACATGGCGGCGTCGGCGCTCTTCAGCAGCATGTCGGGCGTCGTGCCGTCGCGCGGGCAGAGCGCGATGCCGATGCTCGCAGACACCTGCACGTCGCGCCCGTCGATCCTGATGGGGGCGTTCAGCTCGCGCACCAGGCCGCGGGCGATGGCCGCGGCGGCCCGCTCCTCCCTGACGCCCAGCAGCGCCACCGTGAACTCGTCGCCGCCGACGCGCCCGACGAGGTCGTGGCCCCGCACGTTCTCGCGCAGCACCCGGCCGACCTCGCGCAGCAGCTTGTCGCCGACCTCGTGGCCGTAGGTGTCGTTGACGAACTTGAACCTGTCGAGGTCGACGAACAGCAGCGCCAGGCCGTCGTCCTCGTCGCGCGAGGCCCTCTCGATGGCGGCCGAGAGGCGCTCCTCGAAGGCGCCGCGCGTGAACGCACCGGTGAGGGGGTCGACCTGGGCGCGCATCGCCGCCTGGCGCTCCTGGGCGATCGTCTGCCTGAAGCGCTGGATGAAGGCGACGCAGGCCCCGGTGCCGATGAAGGCGAGCAGCTCGAAGCCGTGCCTGCCGTCGAACGTGTACGTGAGGACCCACTCCTCCAGCCCCTGGCCCGAGGCGAGGACGCGCACCATGGCGAAGCCCACGAGCCCGGCGAAGCTGCCGCCCGCCAGGCCCCACGCGGCGCCGCTCGCCGCTACGGGCAGGAGGCCGAGGATCTCGGCGTACTGCCCGAGGGCTCCCACGAGGTGGTGGTACGCGAGCACGTATCCGACCCAAGCGACGATGGGAGACAAGCGGCGTAGGCCCGCACTCATGATGCCGACGACGCTAGACCGGGACCGGTCACGCGTTTCTTACTCGCCCCTGACGCCTACCTGACACTCGCTCGGCGGCCTGCCCGCGCATGACCTCGCGGCCCCAGCGCGTTAGCATGGGCCATCGGCTCTAACCGACATGGAGGCAAGGATGGAACAGGCAAGGCTGTATCACCGCAGCCCGGCGCGCCGTCGCTGGCGTAGCGTCCTCTTCGCAGTCGCCTTCGCGGCGGTGCTAGGCAGCGCCACGGCGCAGACCTTGACGCTGGCCATGTCGGCCCAGCCGGACACGCTCGACCCGCAGCTCACGTCGGCGACGGCCGCCTTCCAGGTCGCGAAGTCGATATACGACACGCTGGTGGAGGTGGACCGGAACGGCGAGATCGTGCCGGCGCTGGCCGAGTCGTACGAGGTCGGCGACGACGCCCTCTCCTACACCTTCCACCTGGTCGAGACGACGTTCCACGACGGCACGCCGCTCGACGCGCAGGACGTCGTGGCCACGCTCGACCGCATCCGCGACCCCGACACGGCCTCGCCGAAGGCCAGCGAGTTCCAGGCCATCACCTCCGTGGAGGCCGTCGACGACCGCACCGTCGTCGTGCACCTCAGCGAGCCGGCCCCGGCGCTGATCGCCTCGCTCGCCTCCGGTTGGGGCGCGATACTGCCCTCCGAGAAGGTCGCCTCCGGCCACGACTTCGGCAACGAGCCCGTGGGCACGGGGCCGTTCTCGTTCGTCTCCTGGCAGCGCGACAACGCCGTCACGCTGGCCGCGAACCCGGACTACTACCAGGGCGCGCCGCAGGTGGACGAGGTCGTGATCCGCTTCGTCCCGGACAGCGCCGTGCAGCTCCAGGGCCTCATGACCGGCGAGTTCCAGGTCATCGACACGGTCGCCGCGGCCGACCAGGAGCTCATCGAGTCGAACCCCGACCTCGAGCTGGTGCGCGACCCGTCCGGCCTCGCGCTGGTGGCGGCGCTGAACACCCGCCGCGAGGCGCTCGCCGACCCGCGCGTGCGCCAGGCCCTCAACCTCGCCGTCGACAGCCAGACGGTCCTCGACGTCGCCTACGGCGGCGGCACGCCCATCGGCACGTTCATGGAGGCTGGCAGCCCCTGGATGCCGGACGACGTGGAGCCCTTCGGCTTCGACCCGGAGGCCGCCCGCGCCCTCCTCGCGGAGGCCGGCTGGGACAGCGGCGTCACGCTCGACCTGGCCCTGCCGCAGCCCTACGAGAACCACATCCAGGCGGGCCAGATGATCCAGGACTACCTGCGCGACGTGGGCGTGAACGCCGAGATCCGCATCGTGGAGTGGGGCGTCTGGCTCTCGGACATCTACGCCGGCGCGCACGACTACGACATCACCGTCATCGGGCACACCGGCAAGCTCGACCCGACGGGCCGCCTCGACGGCTACGGCACCGAGGCGACGAACTACCCCGGCTTCGACGACCCCGAGGTCGCGCAGTGGCTCGAGGAGGGCGCGAGCGAGACCGACGTGAGCGCCCGCCGCGAGGTCTACGCGAACGTCCTGAGGCGGCTCCACGAGGGCGCGCCGTTCATCTACCTCGGCACCCCCAGCCGCGTGCACGCCCGCGCGGCGAACCTCGAGGGCTTCTGGATCACGCCGCTGCTCGACTCGTTCGACTTCCGGACGGCGCACTTCGAGTGACGCCCGCGCCCCGGGCCCCGTAGCAAGGGCCCGGGGCGCTCCTCCCGAGGTCCCTTGACTCGCTACCTGCTGGGCCAGGCCGTCAGCTTCGTCGTCACGCTCTGGGTGGTGCTCACCCTCGTGTTCGTCGGCATGCGGGCCCTGCCCGGTGACGCGGCGACGATCCTCGGCGGCATGGACGCCGGCGCCGAGCAGATCGCCGCCATCCGCGAGCGCCTCGGCCTGGCCGGCTCCTGGGGCGCGCAGTACGTCGGCTTCCTGGGGGACGTGGTGAGGGGCGACCTCGGCGACTCGCTGCGCGAGCGGCGGCCCGTGACGGCGGTGCTCCTCGACCGGCTGCCGGTGACCCTCGCGCTGGCGTCGCTGGCGTTCGTGATCTCGCTCGTCATCGGCGTCGGCCTGGGGATGCTCGCGGGCCTCCGGCCGGGCGGCGCGGTCGACAGGTTCACGACGCTGTTCGCCACCGCTGCCCTGGCGCTGCCCGAGTTCTGGTTCGGCTTCCTGCTCATCCTGTTCTTCGCCGTCGACCTCGGCTGGTTCCCCGTGATCGGCCTGCCGCCCTCCGGCCTGTCGTGGCAGGCGTCGTGGCACCTGCTGCTGCCTGCCTTCACGCTGGCGATCCCCCGCTCGGCGCAGGTGGCGCGCCTCACGCGCGCCCTGGTCCTCGAGCAGCGCCGCGCCGACTACGTGCGCACGGCCCGCAGCAAGGGGCTGACGGGCGGGGCCGTGGCGCGGCACATCGCCTCCAACGCCCTGCCCGGCGTGCTGCCGCTGCTGGCCCTGGAGCTGGGCGGTCTGCTCACGGGGACGATCGTCGTCGAGCAGGTGTTCGGCCTGCCCGGCCTGGGCGCCACGATCCTCGGCGCGATCTCGGCCCGCGACTACCCCGTGGTGCAGGGCGTCACGGTACTGGCCGTCGTGGTCTACGTGGGCGTGAACTGGCTCGCCGACCTGCTGCAGCTCGCCGCCGACCCGCGGCTGAGGACGGCCTAGGTGGCCCGCGCCCGCTTCGGGTTCGCGCTGTTCGCGCTCGTGCTGCTCAGCACGCTGCTCGCCCCGGTGCTGAGGCCCGTCGACCCGCTCGAGCCCGACTACCGCGCCACCTACGCCGGGCTCAGCGCCGAGCACCCGCTCGGCACCGACAGGCTCGGCCGCGACGTCCTCGCCCGCGCGCTGGCGGGCGGCCGCGTCTCGCTCTCCATAGCGCTCTCGGCCACGGCCTTCACGATGCTCCTGGGCGGCGCCCTGGGCTCGGTGGCGGCCGCGCTGGGCGGCGCCGTCGACACCGTGCTGACGCGCGCCTTCGACTCGCTGCTGGCGTTCCCCGGCTTCCTCCTCGTGCTCCTGGTGGTGGCGATCCTCGGCGGCGGAGCCGCCCAGACCGTGCTGGCCATGGGGGTCGCCGGGTCGCCCGTCTACTTCAGGCTGGCCCGCTCCTACGCCCGCAGCGAGCTGAGGAGCGAGTACGTGCTGGCGGCCGTGGCGCTGGGCGCGTCGCGTCCGCGGCAGGTGGTGCGGCACGCCCTGCCGAACTTCGTCGGCAACCTGCTGGTGCAGGGCGCCAGCACCGCGGCCACGTTCCTGCTCGTGGAGGCCTCGCTCTCCTACCTGGGCCTCGGCGTTCCCCTGCCGACCCCGAGCTGGGGCAACGTGCTGCAGGAGTCGCGGGCGTTCCTCACCAGGCAGCCCTGGGCGGCCGTGGGGCCCGGCCTGTTCCTCGCCGCGGCGTCGCTGTCCTTCCAGTTCATCGCCGACGGCATGCGCGACCGGCTCGACCGCCGCTCGTGACGGGTATCATCGGCGCGAGCCGGCTGCCGCCGGACCACTTCCCTCGACAAGGCGGAGCACACCATGTGGGTCTGGACACTCGACGATAGGCTCGTCAACCTGGACGCGATGGAGAGCATCGAGGTCATCGAGGTCTACCCCGACGACGTCGACCAGGCGCAGCTCGAGGCCGGAGCCGCCGAGCCCGACCTGTTCGAGCTGGTGGCCGTGTCCACCGGCGGCGTCGAGTACGTGCTGTTCGACTCCGAGGACGGCGAGACCGCCTACCAGGCCTACCAGGCGCTGGCCGCGGCCGTCGCCGGCGGGCCCGCCACGGCGCCGGGGCGCCCCGTGTGGGTCGCCGACCTCGTCGCCTCCGGGAAGGGTCGCCTCGACAACTGAGGCCCTCGGGCCCGACGCCGGCCTCGCGGCCGCGGTGCGGGGCCGCCTGGCGACCGAGCGGCGCGCGCCTGGTTAGCATCGGCGCATGAGCGCAGCGCCAGGGGCCCACAGCGACCCCGACCCCCACGCAGCCGTAGCCACCGCCCCCGCGCCGTCCACCACGCCGCCCGCCCTCGAGGTCGCCGCCTCGCGCCTCGAGGCCTGGGAGGGCGACGCCCTCGTCGTGAACCTGTTCGAGGACGTCACGTCGCCGGGAGGCGCGACGGGAGCCGCCGACCGCGCCCTGGACGGCGCCGTAACCGAGCTGATCGCCGCGGGCGAGCTCAGCGGCAAGCTCGGCCAGGTCGCGGTCGTCCACCCCCGCGGCGCGCTGCCGACGAAGCGCCTGCTCGTCGTCGGCCTCGGCCCCAGCGGGTCGTTCGGCCCCGAGGCGGCCCGGCGGGCCGCGGCGGCCGCCGCGAAGCGCGCGCGGGAGCTGGGAGCCGCCAGCCTGGGCACCATCGCCCACGGAGCCGGCATCGGCGGCCTCGACCCGGTCAGGGCGGCGCGGGCGACGCTCGAGGGCTCGGCGCTGGCCGCCTACGACTTCCGCGGCTGGAAGCGCCGCGACGACGGGCGCTCCCGGCTCGAGCGCGTGACGCTGCTCGAGGCGGACCCCGCCAAGCTGCCGGCGCTCGAGGAGGGCGCCCGTCTGGCGCGCGCGGCGGTGGCCGGCGCGTTCCTCGCCCGCGACCTGGTGAACGCGCCCGCGAACGTGGCCACGCCCGCCTACCTCGCGGCGGCCGCGGCCTCGCTGGAGGGCCGCGGGGGCCTGCGCGTCTCCGTCCACGACGCCGCCTGGGCCGCCGAGCAGGGCATGGGCGCGCTGCTGGCCGTGGCGCGCGGCAGCGCGCACGAGCCGCGCTTCGTCGTCATGGAGCACAACGCCGGCCGCGAGGACCTGCCGGCGGTAGTGCTGGTGGGCAAGGGCGTGACCTTCGACACCGGCGGCTTCTCGCTGAAGTCGCGCGACGGCATGGTGCCCATGAAGGGCGACATGGCGGGCGCCGCCGCCGTGATCGGCGCCATGGCCGCGGTGGCCGAGCTGGGGCTCGAGCTCAGGGTGATAGGGCTCTGCCCCTGCGTCGAGAACATGGCCGACGGGCGCGCTTACAGACCCTCCGACGTGATCGTGGCGAGCGACGGCACCAGCATCGAGGTGATCAGCACCGACGCCGAGGGCCGCCTGGCGCTGGCCGACGCGCTCGTCTACGCCAAGCGCTACCGCCCGGCCGCCGTCGTCGACATCGCCACGCTCACCGGCTCCTCCGTGGTGGCGCTGGGCGCGGGCGTCAGCGCGTCGCTGTTCGCCAACGACGACGCCCTGGCCGGCGAGCTCGCGCGCGCCGCCGAGGAGTCGGGCGAGCGCGTCTGGCGCATGCCCCTCTTCGAGGAGTACGCGAAGACCATCGAGGGGCAGGTCGCCGACCTGAAGAACTCCGGCGGCTCGCAGGGCGGCGTGGGCACGGCGGCGGCCTTCCTGCAGGCGTTCGTCGACTACCCGTGGGCGCACGTCGACATGGCCGGCATGGAGCTCGTCGACAAGCCGGGCCCGCGGGCCTACCTGCAGAACGGGGCCTCGGGCTACGGGGTGAGGCTGCTCGTCGAGTTCCTCACCGCACGTGCCTCGTAGGCCCGGGGGGCGATGATGGACGCGGCCGGGCCCTCTCAGCCCGGCGTCGTTGGGAGGTGGCGGTGGAACGACTCGAGACGGCGATACTCGCCGGCGGCTGCTTCTGGTGCCTGGAGGCGGTCTACAAGGAGCTGAACGGCGTCGTCGAGGTGAAGTCAGGCTACGCCGGCGGCCACGTGCCGAACCCCAGCTACGAGCAGGTGTGCAGCGGCACCACCGGCCACGCCGAGGTCGTGCGCGTGACGTACGACCCGAGCGTGATCACCTACGACGACCTGCTCGACGTGTTCTTCACGATCCACGACCCCACGACGCCGAACCGTCAGGGCAACGACGTGGGCGAGCAGTACCGGTCGGCGATCTTCACGCTCTCGGAGGAGCAGGACCGCAGGGCCAGGGACGCGCTGAGGCGCGTGGAAGAGCAGGGGCTCTACGACGCGCCGCTGGTGACCAAGGTGGAGCCGGCCGGCGAGTTCTACCCCGCGGAGGGGTACCACGACGACTACTTCGCGCGTAACCCGTACCAGCCCTACTGCGCGGCCGTCATCGCGCCGAAGGTCGCGAAGTTCCGCAAGCAGCACCTGAGCCGGCTGCGCCGGGACGCTCCGCCCGCCGCTCCCCCGGCCTGAGGCACTTACCGCGGACCCGTGGGCCGGCGCGGGTCCCGGCGCGGCGCCGTGCCCCGGTACCGACCGCGGCGGTCCGCCGGCGGTACCTGCGCCGCGGACCGGTCATCTAACGACCGCGGCCGGCCCTGGGGCCGGCCGCTCTCCGTGTGCGGGTGGGCTGAGGGCGCGCCCCCCTAGGCGCCCCACCCGACCGAGGCTCAGCGCTGCCTTACGAGGTGGATCAGCTGGTTCTCGAGGTCTACCTTGTCGACCTTCCAGCCGGCCGAGATCCAGGCCAGCGCCTGCGAGTGCGACTCGGTGTTCGCCCACCAGGCGCGGTGGTCGTAGGCCGACTGCGGGAGCTTGTCTCCCATGATCGTGGCGATCTCGTCGAAGCTCAGCTCGTAGGACTTCGTGTCCTTCGGGACGCCCTTGAGGTGCTCGTGGAGCGGGGCGTACCGGCTGGTGCTGGCGAGCTTCTGGCCCTCGGCCCGGCGACGGCGACCGCGCCGTCGCGCTGGCGCTTCCTCCTGCTCGGCAGCGCCGCCGATGAAGTTGCCGACCAGCCTGTAGAACTCGCCGACGCGTTCCTCGGGAACCAGGACTCTCACCTCAGTCAATGCCATGTGGTTCTCCCGTCGCACCCCCCATCATCTCCCCGGCGACGAGTGTACAACGAGGGTCAGTGCCTCCCGGGTAGTAGGCGGTAGTACTTGGGGAAACCTCGGCCGTACTCCCGGCGCACTCCCCAAGCGAAGCCGCCGACCGTACCCCGGTCGGCGGCTGGCCTACGGTCGCGGTCGGTACGCGGCGGCTCAGGCCGGCTGCTGCTCCGCGGCGCCCACCGCCTCGGCGGCGGGCTCCTTGGCCGTCTCGATGGTCTTGACCGCCTCTCCGCGACCGCTGCCGACGGCGATCTTGCGGGCCACCGCCTCGGGCACCTTCGGCATCCGCAGCGTCAGCACGCCCTGTTCGACGTTGGCCTCGATGCCGTTGGCGTCGATGCCGCTGGGCACCGTCACCGTGCGGCTGAACTCACCGCGCGGCATGCCGCGCAGCCAGTAGCGGCGGCCTTCGTCCTCCGTCTCGGCCGAGCGCCCGCGGATCGTCACCTGCCTGCCCTCGAGGCTCAGGTCGAGGTCCTCGGGCGACACCCCGGGCACGGCCATCTCGAGGACGACGGCGTCATCGGTCTCGTAGAGGTCGAGCGGGTGGTAGACGCCGATGCTGCCGCGGCCGAGCTCGGTGAGCGGCTGGAGGAGCTGCTCGATGTCGGAGAAGAGGCCGAAGGGCGACTGCGCGAACGTCCCCAGGCCGCGTGGCCTGCTGAACCTGGTGCTGAGCGTCATCACTCACCTCCGTACTGTGGTGCGTCGTCGTGACGGCAAGGCGCCACGACCGTTACCTGTATTATGAAATGTGAGCCCGCTCGTGTCAAGTTTCATGAGCGCTGGCACGCGGCGCTGACAGGACCCCCTCGGCGGCGAGCCGAGCCCGACGGCAAGGGTTCAGAGCAGTTCGGCCAGCAGTATCGACGCCACGCCGACGACGGCGAGGAGCGCCAGCGCGCGCGCCACGTAGTGGATGCGCGAGCGTCCGAGCAGCCACAGGAACAGGTAGTCGTGACCGCCGTCGTCGCCGAGGTTGCGCGCGAGGATCGTCAGGGGGCAGGCGCGGCCGAACGTCGCGTACACGACGGCCTCGACGCCGATCATCACCAGGGAGAGCACGGTGAACACGTCGCGCCGGCCGGAGAGCGCGCAGTAGACGAGGTAGACGGAGGCCGAGGCCATCGCCAGCACGGCGAGGCTATGGAACGCCTTGACGAACACGCGCCAGAACTCGGTCGCCGGACCCGGACGCGGTCGCGGCAGGAGGCGCAGCGCCAGCTCCATCCCACGGCCCCTGCCCAGGGGCGCCACGTGGTCGCCGGACCCGGCAGCGGCCTCCGCCCCCGCCGGTCGACCCGCCGTGGCTGTCGCCCCCGCCGGCCGCCCCTCGTCTGTGGTGCGCATGGGCGGCAGGATAGCAGGTATGTTCGCGTGGTGCACGACGAGAGTCGCCGCGCGGCGCGCACGATAGAGGCGGGCGGGGTCACGGCCCGTCTGGTGCGCAAACGCGTCAAGAACCTGACGCTGCGGGTCTACCCGCCCGACGGGCGCGTCGAGGTCAGCGCCCCGCTGCGCATGCCCGAGCGCGCCGTCGTCGCGGCGCTGCACGCGCGGCGCGAGTGGATCGAGCGCCACCGGCGCCGCTTCGCCGCCGTGGCGCGCCGCGACCCGCTGAGCTGCGTCGACGGCGAGACGATCGCGGTCCTCGACGAGCGCGTGACGCTGCGCTTCGCCGAGCGCGGCGCCAGGCCTCACGGCGAGCCGCCCGCCCCCACGCTGCTCGTCACGACGGCCCCGGGCGCCGGACGCGCCGAGAAGCTGGCCGCCCTGCAGCGGCGCCTGCGCCGCGTCGCCGCCCGCGAGTTCGCCGCTGAGGTGTCGCTGTGGGCGGGGCGCATGGGCCTCCCGACGCCCACCGTGCAGGTCAGGCGCATGACCTCGCGCTGGGGCACCTGCCACGTGCGCGCCGGCAAGGTGGTCCTCAACCTGGCGCTCGTGACGAGGCCGCGGGCCTGTCTCGAGTACGTCGTCGTCCACGAGCTGGCCCACCTGCTGGTGCCCGACCACAGCCCGCGGTTCTGGTCCGTCGTCGCGCGGCACCTGCCCGGCTGGCGCGACGCCAGGGCCGCGCTGCGGGCCGAGCCCCTGTGGGCCGACGCCGTGTGGGGCCCGTCAGCCGATCTCGGCGAGGCCGAAGAGGCCCGATAGGCCGCTCTCGTCGCCGACGGCGGCCGCCACGGCCTCGCGGCCCAGCAGCGAGCCGACGACGTTGCCGGTGCCGCTGTAGCCGCCCACGGCGACGACGCCGCCCCGCAGCTTCGCGAAGACGGGCAGCACGCCCCGCGAGAAGCCCACCCGCGCCGCCCAGCGGTGGGTCACGGGCGCCCTCACGCCCAGGTCCTCGCGCAGGAAGGTCTCGAGGAGGTCCTGCACGGCCGCGTCAGGCCTGGCGTCGTGGGTCCACTCACCCTCGCCGCCGCGGTCGCGGTACCCGCCCAGCGCGATGCGCCCGTCGGGGAGCTGCTGGTAGTACTCGAAGCCGTAGCGGCGGTACACCGGCCGCGGCAGCCTCACCTCGTCGGTCGGCGCGGTGGCGAGCATCTGCAGTCGGGCGGTGCGCACGCGCCCGGCGAGCTCCGGCAGCAGGCGCTCGAGCCCGCCGTCTACGGCCACGACCACGGCCCCGCAGTCGACGCGTCCCGCCGGGGTCGTCACGGTCCCTCGCGCGATCGACACGGCGGGCGACCCGCCGTAGAGGTCCGCGCCCTCGGCGAGAGCCATGGCGGCCAGCCGCCGGCAGCGGGCGAGCGGGTCGAAGACGCGGTCCTCGGGGAAGAGCAGCCCCTCCCCCTCCGGACCCGCGTAGGGCTCGGCCGGCAGGCCGTCGGCGCGCATGCGCGCGAGCTGGCGCTGGCAGTCCTCGAGCTCCTCCGGCGACGCCGCCAGCCGCAGGGACCCCGTCTTCCGCACGAGGTCAGGCGTGAGCCGCTCCATCGCCGCGAGCTCCTCGAGCGTCAGGCGGTAGAGCGCGGTCGCGCGCTCGGCGCCGAGGTCCGCCGCGGCGTCGTGGTGGAAGGCCGCCAGCCCGGCGAGCAGGAACCCGCCGTTGCGACCCGCCGCGCCCGAGGCGACGCCCGCCGCGTCGAGCCCGACCACGGAGAGGCCGCGCGCCCTCGCCGTCCTCACCGCCGACAGGCCCGTGCCGCCGAGGCCGACGACGCAGACGTCGGCGCTCGCCTCGCCCACCAGCGTCGGCAGCGCGAGCGAACCGCCCTCGTCCCAGACGGGGCCGGTGTCGACGAGGCGCCCCGCGCCGCCGGCGACCTCCACGGTCTCCACGCCGCGACGATAACCGGCCGGGCGCGGTCGCCGCTCCGGCCGCCCTGTCCGGCGACCGCAGCGCCGCCACATCCGGGTCACACGCCTCACACCGGCGCCGGCCCGAGCATCGCGCCGGGGGCCCGAGGGGAGGACGGACCATGCCGTACGACGCGATCAGCGAGCTGCCCGACAGCGTCAGGGACAACCTGCCGCGCCACGCGCAGGAGATCTACAAGGAGGCGTTCAACAGCGCCTGGGAGCAGTACGACGAGCCCGAGGAGCGGCGCGGCGACGCCTCGCGCGAGGAGGTCGCCCACAAGGTGGCCTGGAGCGCCGTGAAGCAGCAGTACCGCAAGGACGACAGCGGCAGGTGGGTGAGCAAGGGCGGCTGACGCCGGGCGGACGAGCGCGGCGCGAGGGCGGCCCGACGCGTCCCGGCACACGTCGCTCCAGCCCGCCGCCCGCGTCGGCCGGCCACGCTACCGGCGTGACCGCGTAGGCGGGCCCGGACCGGGGCGCGAGTAGCATCGTGGTGACGTCCCGCCCGCGCTCCAAGCGGTGCGGCCCGTCCCGGAGGACCGATGACAAGCGCCGCCAAGCCCCTCGTACGCCCCTTCGAACCGTGGCCGCGCTACACCGACGAGGAGGTCGCCGCCGTCGCGGAGGTGCTCCGCTCGGGCCGCGTGAACCAGTGGACCGGCGAGCAGGTGTTCGCGTTCGAGCGCGAGTACGCCGAGGCCCTCGGTCGGAAGCACGCCATCGCCCTGATGAACGGCACGGTGGCGCTGGAGCTGGCCCTGCGCGCCGGCGGCGTGGGCGAGGGCGACGACGTCGTCACGACGCCGCGCACGTTCATCGCCTCGGCCGGCGCCGCGGTCGTCGTGGGCGCCAGGCCGGTGCTCGCCGACGTCGACCGCGACAGCGGCAACATCACGGCCGAGACGATCGAGCGGGCGCTCACGCCGCGCACCAAGGCCATCGTCGTCGTGCACCTCGCCGGCTGGCCCGCCGACATGCCGGCGATCCTCGACCTGGCCAGGGACAGGGGCCTGCTCGTGGTCGAGGACTGCGCGCAGGCGCACGGCGCGGCCATCGACGGGCAGCCCGTGGGCTCCTTCGGCGACATGGCGGCGTTCTCGTTCTGCCAGGACAAGATCATCACGACCGGCGGGGAGGGCGGACTGCTGGCCCTCGACCGCGAGGACTGGTTCGACTGGGCGTGGTCGTACAAGGACCACGGCAAGGGCTACCACACCGTGTTCCACAAGGTGCACCCGCCCGGCTACCAGTGGCTGCACGACAGGTTCGGCACGAACTGGCGCATGACCGAGATGCAGGCGGCCTTGGGGCGCATCCAGCTCGGCCGCCTGGAGGCGTCGGTGGCCGCGCGAGCGCGCAACGCGGCGCGGTGGCGCGAGCGCCTCGGCCACCTCGCCGGCCTCAGGCTGCCCGAGCCGCGGGAGGGCGTGCGGCACGCCTACTACCGCCTCTACGGCTACGTGGTGCCGGAGGCGCTGAAGGCCGGCTGGGACCGCGACCGCATCCAGGAGGAGCTGGCCGCCGCCGGCCTTTTCCTCAAGGTCGGGAGCTGCAGCGAGATCTACCGCGAGGAGGCGTTCGTGAGCGCCGGCCTGGCGCCGGCCGAGCCGCTGCCCGTGGCCCGCGAGATCGGCGAGACCGTCCTCGGCTTCCCCGTGCACCCGACGCTCAGCGAGGAGTCGATAGACGCGGCCGCCGGCCTCGTGGCGGAGGTCGTGGCGCGGGCGACCCGCTGAGCGGGACCCGCCTCAGCCCGGCAGCAGGGTGAGGTGGACGAGCTCGGCGGGGCAGTCGTAGCGGATGGGCAGCGTGGTCACGCCCAGGCCCCGCGACACGAACGCCGGCATCCCGTCGTCCACCCAGCCCGAGAGGTAGCGGCGCCCGTAGCGCGACGACGTGACGACGGCCCCGACGAACGGCAGCCGCACCTGACCGCCGTGCGTGTGCCCGGCGAGGAGGAGGTCAACGCCGCCCCGCACCTCGGGGATCACGTCCGGGTTGTGCGACAGCAGCGCCAGCGCCCCGCCGGAGCCGTCGCGGAGGCGCTCGGCGTCCGCCAGGGCGGCGCCCAGGTCGGGCCGTCCCACGCGCAGGTCGTCGATGCCGGCGAGGACGAAGTCTTCACGCACGCGCGCCGCGGCGTTGTCGAGCAGCGTCACGCCAGCGCCGGCGAGGACCGCGGCCAGGGGCTCGACGCGCCGGTAGCGCGTGTGGTCGTGGTTGCCGAGGACCGCGAACACGCCGAGCGGGGCGGTCAGGCGCGGCAGGTGCCGCGCGAGCTCCGCGAGGTCGCCGCGGTAGGTCCTGTCGACGAAGTCGCCGCCCAGCAGGACGAGGTCGGGCTCGAGCCGGAGCGTCGCCTCCACCCACCTCTCCAGGGCGTCCTCGCCCAGGTACGGCCCGAGGTGCAGGTCGGTGAGGAACGCCGCCGTGAGCGGGCGCGACAGGCCGGCGATGCGCCGCTCCTGCCCGGTGACGACGAAGGCGCGGGGAGACTGCAGCGGCGCGACGCCCACGAGCAGCGTGGCCAGGCCCGCCAGGCCGGCGGACCGCACGAACTCGCGTCGCGACAGCTCCGGCCCCCTGCGCTCGCCTCCCGCGTCGTCCACGGCAGGCAGACTAACCCGCGCGCCCCGGCGCCCATGGGGCCCGTCGCGCGCCGAGCGCCCTCGTGGACCGGGACGCGGATGCGCCGGTCGTACCGCGGGCCCGGGACGCGGCGACGCCGGTCGTCCCCCGGTCGCCCCCAACGGGGTACGGTGTCGCCCGTGACCGCGATCCTCGACGGCCTGCGGACCCTCATGATCGGCGTCGTCGAGGCGCTGGGCTACGCCGGCCTGGCGTTCCTCTCCCTGCTCGAGAACCTGGTGCCGCCGGTGCCGTCGGAGTTCGTGCTGCCCTTCGCCGGCTTCCTCGTCGCCGAGGGACGGCTGAACGTCGCCCTCGTGCTCCTCGCCACGAGCCTGGGAGGGTTCGTGGGCACCACGGGCTTCTACTGGCTGGGCCGGGTCCTCGGCGAGGAGCGTGTCCGGGCCTTCATCGGGCGCTACGGACGCTACGTGCTGCTGCGCGTGGCCGACTACGACGACGCGCTGGCGTTCTTCCAGCGCTACGACGCTCAGGTCGTCTTCTGGGCGCGCTTCGTGCCCGGCGTCCGCAGCCTGATCTCGCTGCCGGCGGGCGTCTCCGGCATGGGCTTCGGCCGTTTCGCCCTCTACACGGTCATGGGCACCGTGCTGTGGAACGGCGCCCTCGTCACCGCCGGCTGGGCGCTGGGCGAGCGCTGGCAGGCCGTCCTCGCCGTCGTGGACCGCCTCGAGGCCTTCCTGTGGGCGCTGCTGGGCCTGGCGGTCGTCGGCTGGGTCGTATGGCAGCTCCTCCGGCGCGGTCGCACCGCCGCCTGACCCCCGCCCCCGCTGACGCCCGACCTACGGGCGCCGCGCCTGCGGACCGGCCACGGCCTCGAAGTTGACGATGTGGTACTCCTCGCCGTCCTCCGTGACGTAGCGTCCGGCGCTGGTCACGCGCACGTCCTCGGTCACCTCCTCGATGGTCCCGTCGCCGTGGTGCAGGGGTCCCTCGTAGCGGACCACCGCGCCGGCGGGGAACCGGTCCCTCGGGACCTCGCCGGCCGGCGGACGCCAGGTGCCGGGCATCGACACCGCGACGCCGTCGGCGCTGCGCACCTCGCGCATCACTCCCAGGCCGTCCTCGCCGCCGAGGCGTGCGGGGCGGGTGTCGAGCTCGCCGGACAGCTCCCACCCGGCGCCGGTGCGGTCCTTGATCACGGCGTCCTCGAGGGACGTCTCCTCGGCGTCGGGGGCGACGGCGTGCCCCTCCAGCGGCTCGACCCCGGCCATGGGCGCCGGGTAGAGCCGCGCGCGCTGGTCGTCGACGTCGCGGAGGGCGTCGCCGGGCGCCAGCGGGTCTAGGCCGCGCTCGGCCGCGCCTCCTGGGTCGTCCTCCGGGTACGCGTCGCGGTTGATGGGCGCCTTGTCGGCGCCGCGTCCTGCGTCTCTCTCGTCTCTCTGCATCGCGCCCTCCTCTGGCCGCGAGCCTAGGCGGGCACGGATGACGCGGGTTCCGGGGCCCATGAGTAGGGTGAGGCGGGGCCACGCCGAGCGGCACCCGCCCGCCCTTGGCGTCGCGGGCCCGCGCTCAGCCGCTAGCTGCCGGCCTCCTCAGTAGGGCACGCGCCCCGCGTGGCGCTCCCAGGCGGCGAACGGCTCGTGCGCCCTGTCGTGCTCCACGCGGGCGACGGTCATCGCGCTCCGGTCGGTCCCGGTCATGTACTCGTAGAACGCCGCGTCGCTGAAGCCGACCGCGGCGGCCGCGTGCCTGTCGGCGGCGTAGCGGACCGAGGCCACGCGGGCCCACAGCGCCGTCGCCAGGCACATCGGGCACGGCTCGCAGCTCGCGTACAAGACCGAGCCGGCGAGGACGAAGGTGCCGAGCTCGCGGCAGGCCGTGCGTATGGCCACGACCTCGGCGTGCGCCGTCGGGTCTTTGTCGCGCGTGACGCGGTTGACGCCGTCGAAGACCCTGCCGTCGGGGGTCACGACCACGGCACCGAACGGCCCTCCGCCGGCCGAGACGTTCGCCACGGCCAGCCCGATAGCCCGCCCCAGCATCTCCCTCGGGTCGTGCCCTATGCCACCAGGCTACTCGCGGACGCTAGCCCCGGCCTCTCGGACGCTACATGACCGCGCGGGCCGCGGCCGGCCGCGTGGCGCCGCCGCCCGCGACCTTCCGCTCCGCCACGACCTCGGCGTCAGGCCCGCTCCTTCAGCGCCACCGTCGCGGGCTTGCCGAAGAACGCCCCGAAGCGGGCGGCGGCCTTCTCGAGCTCGGCCAGGTCGTCCCGGTCGAGCGGGCGCGAGAGGCGCATCGTCAGCTCCAGCTCCCCGCGTCGCCGGTCCTGCCGCCAGCGGCCCACGAGGCGGTCGCCCTCGACGATCACGTGCGAGAGCTCGCCCCACCCGATGGTCAGCACGGCGCCGAACTCGCCGTCGGGGTCGAGCAGCCGCCGCGTCTCCGCGTAGCCGACGAAGAGCTCGTCGAAGACCTGCAGGAGCTGGAACCGCGGCGCCTCCGAGGCGCTCAGCAGGGAGGCGTCGCCCGCGTCGGGGGGCTCGGCCAGCCGCAGGTACTCGACGCCGTCCACCACCTCGCGCGCGACGACGTCGCCGAGCTCCTCGAGCCCGACGCGGAGCTGTTTGAGCGTCAGCGTCGACCACCACCTGAGGTCCTTGAGGCTGGCGGGGGCGTGGCCGGCCAGGTAGCGCGCCACCAGGCGGGCCGTCGCCCGCTCGGGCTCCAGGCGCGGCGCCGGCGGCAGGCGCTCCTCGACGAGGGCGTAGGTGTGGTGGTTGCCCGCCAAGGGGCCGGAGCAGATCAGGCAGCGCACCTCTGCGTCGAAGAGCGCTACGGTCATGCGCTGACCGGAGACGTCGAGGCCCGCGGCGGCCAGCTCGCCCCTCAGCTCCTCCCTGGTCTTGTGCCTGCCGCCCTCGAGGGCGCGCACGAGCGCCTCGCGGGCGCGGCCGAGGAAGGCGTCGTCGACGCCGTTGTTGCGGTACCAGCCCGCGCTGCCCGCCAGCACGCGCTCGGCCGTCAGGTCCTGGAGCCAGCGCAGGTCCTCGGCCGCGACGTAGTGCCAGGTGGGACGCAGGACGTGGGTGCGCACGATGCGGCCCTCGTCGACCGCGCGCCTCACCGCCTCCTCGACGGGCTCTCCGGCCACGCGCTGGCCGACGGTCCAGCGCGAGAAGGCGTGCTCCTGGGCCTGCACGGCGAGCAGCGTCCGCACCGCGGCCACCGGGTCGGCAGCGACGCGCTCCGCCAAGAGCGCGCTCCGCACGCGCTCCGCCGCCAGCTCCGCCCAGCGCCCGTTCACCGCCGGGCATCCTATCCGGCACGTGACGCGGCCTCTTGCAGTTGACGTAACGTCAACCTCTATCCTCTCGTCCGGCCCGCCCCTGTGGCGGGCCGGGAAGGAGACCGGGCTTGAGCTGGTCGATAGAGGAGGTCGCCCGCATGACGGGCGTGACCTCGCGGACGCTGAGGCACTACCACGCCATCGGCCTGCTGGAGCCGGCCTTCACGAGCGAAGGCGGCCGGAGGCACTACGGCGAGCCGGAGCTGCTGAGGCTGCAGGAGATCCTGCTCCTGAAGCAGCTCGGACTGGGCCTCGACGACGTAGCCGCGGTACTGGCCAGCCGCGGCGAGGCGGAGAGGGCGTCGGTCCTGAGGCGTCACAGGGCGCAGCTCGCCGAGGAGCGGGAGCGCCTGGGCAGGCTCATCGCCACGGTCGACAGGACCATCAGGAGCCTAGAGGAGGGCACAGAGATGACGCCAGAAGAGATGTTCGACGGGCTGATCCAGAACCCGTACGAGCAGGAAGCCAGGGAGAAGTACGGCGACGAGGCGGTCGGCCGCTCGTACGAGCGCATCCGCCGCCTGCCCAAGGCCGAGCGCGAGAGGTTCCTCTCGGGCCAGATGTGGAGCGAGGTGCACGCCAAGTTCGCCGCGCTCGCCCGCGAGGGCGCCGCGCCGGAGGACCCGCGCGTCCAGGCCGCCGTGGAGGAGCACATCTCCGTGGTGCGGATCGCCTGGGAGCCGAACCGCCAGGCGTACGAGGGCCTCGCCGACCTCTACGTCAACGACCAGCGCTTCGCCAGGAACATCGGCGACGACGCCACGGTGAGGCTGCTCACGGCCGCCATGAAGGTCTACGCGGCCAACAACCTGAGCTGAGCCGCCGCGGCGGCTCTCGGAGCGGGCGGGCACGTGGTGCCCGCCCGCCGTTCACCGATTCCCCCCGGCGGGGTCCCGCTGTCCGCGACGGCTATCCTGAGGCATGACAGCGATGCGCAAGCGCCGGATCGGCAGCCTGCAGGTGTCGGTGGTGGGCCTGGGCTGCAACAACTTCGGCGGCCGCCTCGACGAGGCAGCCACCAGGTCGGTGGTCGACGCCGCTCTCGACGCCGGCGTCGACTTCCTCGACACCGCCGACACCTACGGCGGCACCGCCAGCGAGACGTTCCTCGGCCGCGTCCTCCAGGGCCGCCGCGACCGCGTCGTGCTGGCCACGAAGTTCGGCAGCAAGGTCGCCGAGGGCAAGCAGGGCGCCAGGCCCGAGTACGTGAGGCAGGCCCTCGAGGACAGCCTCAGGCGCCTGCGC
This sequence comes from Trueperaceae bacterium, assembly GCA_036381035.1. Taxonomy (NCBI): domain Bacteria; kingdom Thermotogati; phylum Deinococcota; class Deinococci; order Trueperales; family Trueperaceae; species Trueperaceae bacterium. The sequence goes on from DASVDQ010000066.1 coordinate 18,969, forward strand.
ACCGACCACGTCGACCTCTACCAGCTCCACAAGCCCGACCCCGAGGTCCCCATCGCGGACACCCTCGGCGCCCTGGCCGAGGCCGTGCGGGCCGGGCTGGTGCGCGAGATCGGCTGCTCGAACTTCTCGGCCGAGCAGATCGCGGAGTCCGAGGCGTCGGTGGCGCCGGGCGCGCCGCGCTTCGTGAGCGTGCAGAACGAGCTCAGCCTGCTCCGGCGCGACGCCGAGAGGGACGTGCTGCCCGCCTGCCGCGAGCGCGGCCTCGCCTTCCTCCCCTACTTCCCGCTCTTCAGCGGCTTGCTCACCGGCAAGTACCGCCGCGGCCAGCCTCTGCCGCAGGGCACGCGCATCACCGGCAACCCGCGCTGGGAGCGGCACCTCACCCCGGAGAACCTCGACCTCGTCGAGGACCTGATCGCCTTCGCGGCGGAGCGCGGCAAGGAGCTCATCGACCTGGCCTTCGCCTGGCTGCTGGCCAAGCCCGAGGTCGCCAGCGTGATCGCGGGGGCCACCAGCGCCGAGCAGGTGCGGCGCAACGCCGCGGCCGGCGCCTGGTACCTCACCCCGGATGACCTCGCGGAGCTGGGGAGGCTGCTCGACGAGCACGAGCGCGCGGGCGCCGGCGTCGGCTGAGGCGCCGGCGTCGGCTGAGCTGCAGGCGCCGGCAGAGGCGCTGGCGTCGGCTACGGCGCCGTCCGGTCCGGCTCGCCGCTGGCGACGGCTCCGCGACGGCCCCATCGCCGCGGGGAGCCAGCGGTCCGCACTGAGCTAGAGGCCCGCGGCGAAGGTGTCGCAGGCGTTGGGGTCGCCGGTCTCGTAGCCCGTGGCGAACCACGTCGCCCGCTGCTCCGACGAGCCGTGGGTGAACGTCTCCTGGCTGGCGGAGCGGCCCGCCATGCCGGAGAGGCGGTCGTCGCCGACGGCGGCGGCCGCGTCGAGCCCCTCCTGGACGTCGCCGGCCTCGAGGACGCCGCGACCGTCCGCCGACGCCGCCCACACGCCCGCGTAGCAGTCGGCCTGCAGCTCGAGCGCCACCGAGAGCGCGTTCGCCTGCCCCGGCGCTGCCTGCTGACCCTCCCTCACCTGGTCGAGCGTGCCCGTGAGGTTCTGGAGGTGGTGCCCGATCTCGTGGGCGATCACGTACGCCTGCGCCAGGTCGCCGGGGGCGCCGTAACGGAGGCGCAGGTCGTCGTAGAAGGCGAGGTCGATGTACACGCTCGTGTCGAGCGGGCAGTAGAAGGGCCCCGCCGCCGCCGGCGCCAGCCCGCAGCCCGACTCGACCGCGTCGCGGTAGAGCACGAGCGTCGCCTCCGGGTACTCGCCCTGCACGAGCTGTCGCCACGTGCCCTGCACGTCGTCGAGCACGAACGACACGAATCTCACCTGCTCCTCCTCGCCGTCTAGCTCCTCCTGGGTCACGGGCGGGCTCACCCGTGAGCTGGGCCCGGTCCCCAGCACCGCGGACAGGTCAATGCCCGTGATCGCCGATATCGCCAGCACGAGGAGCAGGCCGCCCAGGCCGAGGGGCAGCCCCATGCGCCCCGGACCGGCCGCCCTCCGGTCCTCCAGGTTCCGGCTCCTACCGCGGTCTTCCCACTTCATGGCGGACCTCCGTGGGGCGGAAGCTAGCACCGCCCCCGATGTGAGTGGCCAGCGCGTCCGTGAGGGAGGCCCACGAGCGCCCCAGGCGAGGCCGTCGGCGGGCGGGTACGGCGGCAGGAGGAGGCGCTGCCCGTGGGCGGCGACGAAGGCGTGGCGGCGTTGACGGCGACGCGCCACGGCGGCCCGTGACGGCGCGGTACCATCTGGCGATGTCGTTCACCGTCGCCGGCTCCCACGCCTCGCGGTTCCTGCCGCTCGAGGGCACGCTCAACACCCGCGACCTCGGCGGCCTGCCGGTCGCGGGCGGCCGCCTGACGCAGACGGGCCGCGTCCTGCGCTCCGACGGGCCCGCGTCCCTCACCGACGCGGACCTCGACCTCCTCGAGAGCCTCCCCCTCACCACCGTCGTCGACCTCCGCGGGCCCGTCGAGTGCGAGCGCGAGCCGAGCCGCTTCCTCTCGCGCGCGAGCTGCCGCGTGCACAACGTCGAGGTGTGGTCGCACATCAACGCGTCCGGCCACGAGATCGCCGACCGCTACGACATCACCGCCTTCTACCTCGCCGCCCTCGACCACGCGGGCCCCGCCTTCGCGGAGGCCACGCGGCTCGTGGCCCACGCGCCCGGCGCGGCCCTGTTCCACTGCTCGGCGGGCAAGGACCGCACCGGCCTGCTCGCCGCGCTGCTGCTCGAGTCCGTGGGCGTAGACCGCCAGACGGTGCTCGAGGACTTCGCGCTCAGCGACGCCCGCATCGAGCCCCTGCGCCAGCGCCTGCTCGAGCAGGCCGAGCGCGACGGCGTGCCGCGCGCCGAGTTCCGGCGCCTGCTCGGCGCTTCGCCGGAGCTGATGGAGCCGGCCCTCGAGCACCTCGACGACAGGCACGGCGGCGCCGTCGCCTACCTGGCGCGCGCCGGCGTGAGCGACGAGACGTTCGCGGCCCTCGAGGCGAAGCTGGTCGGTTGAGATGGCGGCCGCGCCGCTCTGGGTGATGGGGGCGGGCGGCCACGCCAAGGTCGTCGTCGACACGGCCAGAGCGGCCGGGCGACAGGTCGCGGCGCTGGTCGACAGGCGGCCGGAGCTGCGGGGCTCACTTGTCTTGGACGTGCCCGTCCTCGGCGAGGACACCGAGGTGCCCGACGACGTCGAGCTGGTCCTCGCCGTCGGCGACAACGGCGTGAGGGCGCGCCTCGCCGAGCGCCACGCCGGACGCGCGTTCGCCGTGCTCGTCCACCCGCGCGCCGTCCTCGCCGCCGACACCGAGGTGGGCTGCGGCACCGTCGTGTTCGCCAACGCCGTGCTGCAGCCGGGCGCGCGAGTGGGCCGCCACGCGATCGTGAACACCGCGGCGGTGATCGAGCACGACTGCGCCCTGGCCGACCTCGTGCAGGTGGCCTCCGGCGCCACCCTCGCCGGCGGCGTCGTGGCCGAGGAGGGAGCCTTCGTCGGCGCCGGCGCCACGGTGCTGCCCGGCGTGAGGCTCGGCCCCTGGTGCGTGGTGGGGGCAGGCGCCGTCGTCGTCAGGGACGTGCCGGGCGGCGCCACCGTCGTCGGGGTGCCGGCGCGGGAGCTGAGGCGCTGAGGGCGCTCAGTCGAGGGGCTTGAGGGCGCCGACGATGCGCTCGCGGTGCGGCTCGAGGAACGGCGGCAGCACCACGGTCTCGCCGAGCGCGCCTTCGTCCTCGTCGATGGCGAAGCCGGGGCCGTCCGTGGCGATCTCGAAGAGCACGCCGCCCGGCTCCCTGAAGTAGATGCTCCGGAACCAGAACCTGTCGACCCAGCCGGAGTTCGGGACCCTGAGCTCGGTGAGGCGGTCGAGCCAGGCGCGGTGGGACGCCTCGTCGGGCGCGCGGAAGGCCACGTGGTGCACGCCGCCGGCCCCGGGGCGCGCCGGCGGCAGGTCGGGCCTGACCGCCACGTGCAGCTCCGCGTGCGGACCCTCGCCGTCCATGCCGTAGACGTGCACGGCCCCACCCGCGTCGTGAGGGTCCTCGTACTCACGGAGGGGCGTCATGTTCGCGACCTCGCGCAGGACGGCGTCGGTGGGCGCCAGCGCCCTCACGGTCATCGTCACCGGCCCCAGCCCCCGCAGCCGGTGCTCGGGCGGCACGGGGCTCCCCTCCCACGGCACTCCGCCCGGTCCGGCGCCGCCGTCGACGACGAGCGCCAGGCGCTGGCCCTCGGGGTCCTCGAAGCGCAGCCGCGCGCGCCCGTCGACGTACTCGACCTCGGCGCGCCTCACCCCCATGTCGGTGAGGCGCGCCGCCCAGTACTCGAGCGCGGCCTCGCTGGCGACCCTGAACCCCGTGCGCGTGATCGTCTGGGAGCCGCGCCGCTCGGGCGGGACGTCCCAGTCGAAGAAGGTGATGTCGGTCCCGGGGCTGCCCACGGCGTCGGCGTAGAAGAGGTGGTACGCCGACACGTCGTCCTGGTTCACCGAGCGCTTCACGAGGCGCAGGCCCAGGACCTCGGTATAGAACCGCTTGTTCTCGCGTATCGCCGCCGACACCGCCGTCAGGTGGTGGTAGCCGGGGAAGCGCAGCTCGCCCGCCATGAGCCGATGATGCAGCGCTTCCGCCCGGTTCAGTGTCGGCCGGTCACCGACGCGGACGGCCGGCCGTCAGCGGGTGCCCCGGCCCCTACCCCTAGGTCCCGGCGGCGTGCCGTCACCGCCCGCGACCCGCGCTCACCAGCCCAGGACGAGCGCGAACACGAGCGGCGCCACTATGGTCGCGTCCGACTCGATGATGAACTTGGGCGTGTCCACGGCCAGCTTGCCCCAGGTGATCTTCTCGTTCGGCACCGCGCCCGAGTACGAGCCGTAGCTGGTCGTGGAGTCGGACACCTGGCAGAAGTAGCCCCACATGGGCACGTTCTCGCGGCCCAGGTCCTGGTGCAGCATCGGCACGACGCAGATGGGGAAGTCGCCGGCGATGCCGCCGCCGATCTGGAAGAAGCCGATCGAGCGCTCGGCCGAGACGCGCGTGTACCAGTCGGCGAGGAACGTCATGTACTCGATGCCGGTGCGCACGGTGTGAACGTTCTTCACGGTGCCCTCGATGACAGCGGCCGCGAACATGTTGCCCGTCGTCGAGTCCTCCCAGCCGGGCACCACGATCGGCAGGTCCTTCTCCGCCGCGGCGACGAGCCACGAGTCCGCGGGGTCGATCTGGTAGTGCTCCTCGAGCCTGCCGCTCCTCAACACCCGGTAGAGGAACTCGTGCGGGAAGTGCCGCTCGCCGGCCTCGTCGGCGCGCACCCACTCGTCGCGCAGCGCCTCCTCCAGGCGCCGCATCGCCTCGCCCTCGGGTATCGCCGTGTCGGTGACGCGGTTCAGGTGCCTCTCGAGCAGCTCCTGCTCCTGCTGCGGCGTGAGGTCGCGGTAGTGCGGCAGGCGCTCGTAGAAGTCGTGGGCGATGAGGTTGAAGACGTCCTCCTCGAGGTTCGCGCCGGTGCAGCTGATGATCTGCACCTTGTCGCGCCTGATCATCTCGGCCAGCGACAGGCCCAGCTCGGCGGTGCTCATCGCGCCGGCGAGCGTGATCATCATCGCGCCGCCCC